>JBCCTE010000246.1:0-5384 GCA_039198915.1 Cyanobacteria bacterium P01_D01_bin.73
CTTCTTCGAGTGCAAAGCCACTATCAATTCGACTGCGTTCAAGAATGGCGCACCCTTCCTCTACAAGCGAATGGGTTGAAAAAGTTGGCGCCTCAGATTGTAATTTCCAGTAATTGATAACGCCTTTATCGTCAGCAGAAACCAGGGTTTTCTCGTCCTGTAAAAATAGAGCGTTGATCACGCCATCATGGGCAGAAAATTCCATCTTTTGCGGCGTTTTATTTTCCGCAAGGGTATTCTGCCAGCGTCTGATTTTCCGATCCCTGTGGGCCGTAAAAATGTCCTGTTCCTCTTCAAATCCTGATGTGTTGGCGATCGCAACTAACACCTCAGAAGGCATCGAAATGGTTCCGAACAATGAGGGTAACTGCTGACGGTCTCCAGGAAAAACCTGGCTGATCAAGCTCCTTCCAACAATGACGTGACTGTTATTAGTATTTAAACAACAAAATAATGTATTGATAGATCCTTCGTAGGGCGTCCCTCGGGAGTCATATAACCATTTTGGAGCGATTATTTCTTCACCACTTATGTTCCATTTAGCTAAAGCCCCCACTGAAGTTCCAACCCAAATTTCCCCATAATCACTGTGCACAGCGACGCTGGTGACATGCTCCGCCGCATTGTACGGAAAATCAACTTTTTTACCAGTGCCATCCGGGAGCCACCACCGCAGAAACCCCTCGTCCCCTCCAACCACTAAAGTCTCGTCGTCCCCAAACATTAGGGCATTGATGGCACCCTTTTCATTGCGGGTCAGCGCTTTACGGCTAGGTTTGCCCGCAGAATTTATAATCTGTCCGTCCTTTGACAATAGCCAAACGCGGTTCTGACTATCAGCAACAGCAACTCTCCCATACTGTTCAAACTCTAGAACGGCTAGTTTTTTGATTTTTATGGGTCCATTTTGGGCGTCAGTAAGGGCAACTAATTTGCTTTGATTTCCCTTAGAATCAAGCTTTATTAATTGGTTGCCTTCTCCCAGCCACAACCCATTGTGACCTTTAGCAACAATAGGCGATAAATTATTAGGCGAGGCTCTCAGATGAAAGCGACTGAGTCGGTTATTGTTAAAGACCGTTAGGAGAGATCTATAAATCGATTGTGTGGGCGATTTAGTATCAGTATTTTGGTCTATTTTTTGATGGATATTGATTGCTGCTAAAGATGCAAGAATTGCTTTTCGTTGATGTTCCGTTTGGTAAAATTTCGCAGCTTCAATATACTGCTGCATTCGATTTTGGTTGGCTAGAGTAAGATTTCGACTTGCCTCCCAGAAATTTAAGGTTGCGATCGCCCCAATTCCCGTTATTACCGTTAAAACTGTTGTCGTGATCGCCCATCGTAAAGTGATATTTCGCCGTCGTTGAAATAGGCTGCACTCAACAAATTCAGACTCGTCCGCATTAAACCAAAACTGTCGATCTTTCAGTAGTTTTCCTAATACATCCAGTCGCGGTTCTGTTGTCCATAAAAAATCGCGCCTTGAATTCATTTCCTCCTGCTTTTGTGTACGTTTTTGCCCAATTTTAAGGGTCTGATTCTGCCAAACTTTGCTGACGTACCCGGTAACTTTCTCAATACCTCGTACACTCTTATCCAATCCCCGATCCCACCAGCGAGATTCGTCCGGCTGGGCTTTCCACTCTGAAACCGCCGGGGTTAATCGCCGCTGCAAAAGCAGGGCTTCTCGATCCTCCCGCACCCACCTCACCAAACGATCCCAACTACGCACCAACGCATCATGGACCGGCTCAAAATACTCCTCATCCCGGTCCGTCCTCCCCGTCACCAACAGTCCCCCAGCCACCAGTTCGCTAAGACACTTTTGCACCGATTTATTCACCTCTGCCCCGTAGGTCAACTCCGCCTGGGTCACCCGCCGCCGCGCCAGTTCTCCCGTGGGCACCACCATTCGAGTCATTACCCGCCGGGCTGTTTCTTGTTCAGCAGGGGTGAAGCTGGCATAAACCGACTCTGCTCGCTGAGTTAGCGAGCCAGTTACGCCGCCCAGCTTTTCGTAAGCTTCCAGCGTTAGGGTGCGATCGCTCCTCTCCTCCGTTTTCACCGCCTCCAAATAATCCCAATACAGCTCACTTAGGGCGAAGGATAGCAACGGCAACGCCCCCGGCATTTGCGCCACGTCTTCCACCAGCCGGTCCACCAACTTCGGCGGATCAAAATACAACACTCGCTCAGCGGCAGGCTTGGCCACAATGTCGCGAATATCCTCCATGGATAACGCCGGAACCACGTAACGCGACGCCATCCAGTCTTCACGGGAAATAATTTCTTCCTGAAACTGCCCTTCAAAATCTGAACGCAAGGTGGCAACAATCTTGAGCGTAGAATCCGTGGATTTTTCAGCTGCAATTTCTATCAGTTTAGATAGCCACTCCAGTAAAATCTTCCCTTCCCCAGCGGCATCTAAAGTAATCAATTCCTCAAACTGATCAAACGCAAAAAGCCACTGCTTTATCTCCACCTTTGAAGTGCTTTTAACCTTCGCTACAACTCGCTGCAACCAACGCCAAAATATCCCCGCATCTCGATTCCAATTCGCGGGTAACTTCAAAAGATTATCTCCCTTTAGCTGGGCGATCGCCGAGGCACCTAATGTTTCCAACCACTGCAAAATAGAAATTCTAAGGGACTCTAAACAGCGCTCTCCAGGACGACAAGGACCAATAACTTGATAACCCTCCTCCACCAACTTAGGAATTAAACCCGCCTTTACCAAGCTAGATTTTCCACTACCAGAAATTCCAATTACCGGAATCAGCGTCGTCGGCTTTTTAACCGCTTCTAATAAACCAGCCAAGGCGCGATCGCGCCCAAAAAATAAATCCTTGTCCTTAACATCGTAGGATTTCAATCCCATCCAAGGATTCGCCACCTTAGTTAATATCGGTGCCGGTTCCAATTTCTTAGGATCAAAATCCGGCAGCAAGAATAAATATTCACCCTTATCATGCCCCTTTAGCTGACAAAAACCAGGCTTTTGCTTATCCGTCAAATCCGCCAGTGTATTGTTTAAATAAACAAACAGTTCATTGGCAGTAATAATCCCATCCGCATATAAATCCCGATAAACTTTCTCCTGCCCACTTAACACCGTCAACAGTCGCTCAGCAAAAGGAGAATGGCGACTACCATCGGCAACTTGGAAGCGATTTCCTAACGGAATAGCACTATCAAGAGCCTTTTCATCATGGGCAGCCGAGGTAATAACCTCCCGCGCAGTTCCATTTAGAAAGCGATTAAAACGTTCCTGGTAGATTTGCTGCGATCGCCGCACACTGCGAGTAGTTCCAGCCCAGCGAAACGTGCCCGCAAAACAACAATCTAAAATCAGCAATAAATGACGACAGGGAAGATCCACCAATGCATCGTGAACCAACTGCATGGCAATAAAATTATCGGGACTGCCCTGCCCATTCTGTCCAGAATTCACCTGATTAGTACTGGCATCTTGGGGCAAAATAAACCCCGCCGGGCTGCCATCTCCCGCCCCATCCAAAGTGTCGCGAGCAACCCCATGTCCCGCAAAATAAAATAAAACTTGGTCCGCCTCTTGAAGAGCAATACACTCTTCTTGAGTCTTTAAAGATCCCGACTTAAGCTGACTTAAACAGTCCAGAATTTTGGCGCTAGTGGCATTAGCATCAAGCAAATAAAGAACTTGATAGCCATATCTTTCAGCCAGCAGTTCTCCGATCGCCTGAGCATCATTTACCGCAGTTTCTAGCGGGGGGATGCCATTTTCATAGGCGTTAACCCCAATAACGATCGCAAAATTACGCTGCATTGTAGAGCCCCTTGTCGCAAAACGACGGATGGGATGACTTTAACCCACCTCAAAAGCTCTATTTTGTATGCAATCTAAAGCTTTAAGCTTTTGAAAAAATCGGTAATTGCCTCACTAACCTCAGGACCCTGAATATCCAGCGGTAGCACGTGTCCCGACAGGTCAAACCATTGCACTTCTAACGGTCCTTTACACCGATTCTGAGCCATTTCCGTTGCTTCGGCCGGGATGGTGGGATCGTTGCGGGAATGGGCGATAAAGACGGGGCAGGAAACTTGGTCGAGGCGATCGCGAGTGTACCGGGACACTTCCCAAAGGGCGCGGCCAGCGCGGGCATTTTCAAACTCATAACACGGGGCATAAAATCGCTGGGAAATATGCTTCGGCACATTGACGTTGAGCCAGCCAAAATAGCGGGAAAGCACCTCGCCGCGGAAGGGCAATTTCAACGCTGGAGCCGTTGCCGCGCATGCGTCCACTAACCCTTCGCTAGCCAAGGCAAAGCTTAGGGCGCCGCCCATGGAATCACCGTAGGCATACACTTTTTTGTAACGACTTCTCAGTTTTGTTACCTCTATGCGCGCCGCAGTTAGCAGCTTTTCCATGGTGATCTTGGGAAATTCCCGGCGCTGTTGTTGGGGATCTTGCCAGCCATGGCCGGGCAACACTGGGGCATAGGTGTCAAAGCCAGCGCGGGCACACTGTTCCGCGATGGGACGCACACCGTAGGGCATGGCTGTAAATCCGTGGAGGCAAAGAATCGCCGTGTCGGTGGTTTTACTGGTGGGGCGATCGCCCACAAACCGCAACGGACGAGCATCGGGAAACAACTGGGCTAACTGGTGTGCCGGATAATCATCCACCGCCGAAAAATAAAAATTCTGCTTCTGCGTCGATCGCTGCTGGTGCCCCATGATTGCCTCTAATTCACCGCGTTCAAAGCGCAGTAGTTGGTTCGCTGCCGTCATAGATGCCCCGCGGGATGACCCCATTGATGCGTCAGTCAAACTCGTCAGCCAATTCCTTAGCGCCCAAGCACCGACTCAATACTTTTGACTCAATTAATTGCAGTTTAGTTTGGGGTTTTAGAATTAATTATCTTCATTGTTCACTATGGCGATCGGCATGGTTTACAAGCCCTAGCCCACTGGGAATTCCCAAAATGCTTTGGCAGCGATCGCCTTCCCCAAGAGACTTTCAGCCATTTCCCAAATCCTGCCCTATCGCCTCCATGGCCAACAAAATGGGACCACTCCAAAAAGCGTCCCAATTCACAAAGCCACAGACACAATATTGCTGCTCTAATTTTTATAGACCTGTCGCTACAGACCTGTCGCTACAGACCCAAAAGTTCCCGATAAGCCCCCGCCGACATTAGCGCCTCCAACTCCTCCGGGTTCGACATCCGCACTTTAATCAGCCAGCCATTCTCACCGTGGGGATCCGCCGCCAAATTTTCCGGCGCATCCACATAAGCATCGTTGCACTCAATCACCACGCCGGTCACCGGAGAATACAGCTCCCCTACCGCCTTCACCGACTCCAACGATCCAAAGTTCTCCCCCTTCTCAATTTC
>JBCCTE010000247.1:0-5378 GCA_039198915.1 Cyanobacteria bacterium P01_D01_bin.73
AGAAAATTTTTACAGACTTGTTGAGTTAACAAAGGGACCAGAATTAAAAGCAGAACAAATTTCAGGGAAATAATTGTTCGAATCTTTGAATCCCGATAGTTTTTAATAATATCGGCTTCGGATCGATCATCTAAATCACGCCGTACTCGGTCCAGGGTTGTTAGCAGCGATCGCGGCAGAATGCTGGTCCGACTAGCAATAGATTTCTGCCCCATTTTTTGAGCTTTTTTCTCAGATTTACTGGGGCGTTCTGCCTGCACGGGAAAAGCATTTCCGTTGATGTCAGCGGGATCAGCTTCAGCCGAAGCATCCGTAATGGTGGCGGCGGCGGCAGTGGGTGTAGCGAGATAAGCAGCTAAGGTATCTCGGTCGTAGCGATCGCGAACACCATCAATAAACTCCAGCTTTTTAAAAGTAATAAAAAAGGGATCGTTCTGATTTAAATTATCCTCTGACGAGAAAGCAGTGGACGATGCTGAATTGGGAGATTGATCGCGATAGACGGTGGTATCAACGGTGGGGACAAGGCGATTACTAGCGGTTACGATTGTGCCCTTTGGCGATCGCAAAGACTGGCGGAAAAAGCGACGGCTGGCCCGAAATTCCAACAGCCGTACGTCAATCATTTCTAAGTTTTTACTTAGCTCACTACGGAAATACGCCTGCAATCCACTGCCATATTTTTGTTGATTAATGTCGATGGGTTGCCCGTCAAAATATTGATTTTCAATTGCCTGAATTGCTAGCGCCGCATCGTAGGCACGGTCGAGTGATCGCCCCGGCGTTGTTTCGTACCAGCGTCCCGCTGAAGTCCAAGCTTTACGAATGGCTGAAAACACGGTCAAATCCCAACGCTGTAGTTAAGCTGATAGCTAGTCGCCGTGTGCTGTTGAGAGATTTGAACAGGATAAACCTCGCAAAATATTGGGCGATTATCCTATCGTTTTAGCGCTCTCCATTAGCTTTTGGGGTGTTTTTAAAGCTCAATTTGAAGTTAAGAATTTGAAGCTCGGCAATGGGGTAACTGGGAAACAAGGGATGGAGAAAACAGAGTGGCTGTGGATTGAGGGGACGACTGGGTGTGGGAAGACGACGCGGGCGTTGATGGCATTTGAGGAATGGTTGGAACGGTGCGATCGCCAAACCCAAGAGGCACGGCAGGGGGGCGCATCAGTGCCGTGGGGGCGATCGCTGCCGGCGGCGTTGGGTTTGGCGTCGAATCGAGAGACGGCGCAGGGGCTGGGGGATCAGCTGATGGCTATCGCGGGGGGGCGAGCGTCGGTGGTTTGCCTGACGCCGCTGGGGTTTATTCAGGATGCGGTGATGGTTTTTTATCCGCTGGTGGTGGAGGCGTTGGGGGTGTCGGCGGGATCGCTGTTGTTGTTGCGATCGGAAAATGAGCAGGGGTTGGCGGGGCGGCTGTGGGGACCGATTTTTGACGAGGTGATTGGGGAAGAGCTGGGGCTGGAAATGGACCTGGCGGAAAGTGTGCCGCGAATCCGACGGGAGCGCTGGGTGCGGCAACTACTGGACTTAGGACAGTTGGCGGCGGCAGGGCGAGTGCCGTGGGATCAGGTATCGGCGCGGTTAGAGGTGGGCATGCCTGAGGGGGGCGATCGCCTGTGGCAGCGACTGCAATACCAAGCTAGCGACTTGCTCGGGCAGTGGAAGCGATGGTGCCTGGAACGGGGATTTTTAAGCTACGGAATTATGACGGAGCTGTTTGGGCAGGTGTTGTTAAGCCATCCTCGGTATCGGGAGCATTTGGCGCGGCGATTCCATTGCGTAATTGCTGACGACACCGATGATTTTCCGGCAGTGATGGTGGATTTATTAAAGGTTTTGCACGGTGATCCCAACGGCGATCGCCCTTTTGGGGCAATAACCCACAATCGAGAAAGCGGCTGTTCCCGATTGGGCTTGGGAGCAGACCCGATATCGATGGATGGAATTGCTCAGTATTGTCAGGCAATTCAGCTTTCCACAGACGATTTGCCTATCGAAAACCAAACGCCCTTGGCACCGGTTATCGAGCCTATTTTGTCGGCAGTAAACGATCCCGCCCTGTGGTTCACTGCCCCTGCCGATGGTCCTGTCCTTTATGGCGACTACGGCGAAGCGCCCCATATCGACACCATCGAAACCATTTCGCGAGGGCAGCTATTACGTGAAACGGCGGAGGCGATCGCCCAAGCCATTGACCAGGGTAAGGCTCAGCCAGAGGATATTGCGGTTATCGGTCCCGGACTTGACGGTACAGCTCGATATGCCCTGACTCGCATCTTGAATGAGCGCGGCATTGAGGTGCATTGCCTTAACGACCAGCGTCCGTTGATTGAGCAGCCTCAGGTGCGATCGCTGCTGACCTTGCTGGGCTTGGTTTACGAAGGACTATCGGGGCTAATTGACCGAGATGGAATCGCTGAAATGCTGGTAGTGCTAACCCAATTTTCGCCAGCAGAACAGTTGGCTCTGATCAAGGAAATATTGCCAGAACAGTTAGAGTCTTCGGAAGGGGTGGAGCGATCGCCCAACTTAAAATCCCTATCGGCGATCGATCCCGTGCGGGCTGGACTGCTGGCGGACTATTGCTTTGACCCGGATCCGCCAACGCTGGAAACTATCGAAAGCTACTCTCGCTGGGATCGGTTGGGGTATCAGGCAACTCAGGCTTACGACAAAATCCGCAACTGGGTAACCGAGCGACGGCAACAACAACAGCGTCTTGGCGTGGTGCCGCCATTGGTAATCCTTGACCGGGCAATCCAGGATTTTTTGTGGCACGGGGGAGATTTGCCGGGCGATCGCATTGCCGACCTACGGGAGCTGCTAGAAGCAGTGCAGCGCTACTGGGATATTGCCGTACGCCTCGCCGCCCCCAGCCAACGCCCCAATCCTGCCCAGGTCACTGCCGAGCTGATTCAGCTCTTGCGCACTGGGGCGATCGCCGCCAACCCAATGCCGTTAACGCCACTACAACCAAAGCCCAGCGCCATCACCCTCGCTACCATTTTTCAATACCGCACCACTCACCAAACCCACCCGTGGCACTTCTGGTTAGACGCAGGCTCAAACCTTTGGCCCAAAGGCGGCGCGGCTCAGCTATTTGGCGCGCCTCTATTTCTGCGCCAGTGGAACGGGCAGCCGGAAACCATGGAGCAACAGCTTCAGGCGGACCAGCAGCGTATGGATCGATTGCTGCGGGATTTGCTGGCTCGGGCGGGCGATCGCCTCACCCTATGCCATAGCGACTTGAACACCGCAGGACAGGACCACGACGGTCCCCTCGCCCCCTGGCGACACCATCCGCCGTGACACTTACTGGAGCAATACGCAAAGAACTGGTTGTCGAATATACAGACCCTTGTCACGTTGCTGTAATTGCCACTGTTCATTAGACAGATGAATAGCCAGCCGATCTCAGTCCATTCAATAAACTTTACGTAGCTTGTGAAGTCAAGGCGGCTTAGGAATTCTTAGACAAGAAGCAAATCCCAAGCAGAGATGAGAATTGCAACAGACTACAAATAATTCGTTGTAGTTGCAGCAGAATATTTGTAGTCTCGCGTCTACTTAGTTCTTCCGTCGCTACCTCTACCATGATCAGTCAAGTATCAGAAAAGACAATGCACCGAGTTCGCTGGGTGCTAACTGTCGCCTGGGGGATTCTAATCCTGTCGCTGTTTTACGATCCTTTCTCAGCGGTATTGACTGATCCAAGCAATCTAGCCAGCCCTTTGCGCCTCGACCCTGAAAGCTGCGTCAGGGTTCAGGGAGCCTGTTTGGAGGAACAGCCCTATGCATTGGGCGCTCCTATCTTCTGGGGGATGGTTGTCCCCAGCGCCATTTTTATTCTGTTGGTATTTGGTCACGAATTTTGGCGCAGAATTTGCCCTCTGTCTTTTATTTCTCAGATTCCAAGGGCTTTAGGCTGGGAACGAAAACGGAAAAAGGAGAATAAAAAGACCGGAAAGGTTCGCTTCGAGTTGGTTAAGGTCGATCGCAAATCCTGGCTGGCTAAAAATCGATTTCTAGTGCAGTTTGGGCTATTTTTCCTAGGACTTTGCAACCGAATTCTCTTCGTTAATTCCAACCGCATTGCTCTCGGTGTTTTCCTGTCGGTCACCGCGATCGCCGCTTTGGTGACGGGCTTTTTATACGGCGGAAAAACCTGGTGCCAGTACATTTGCCCGATGGCGCCGGTGCAAAAAATTTACGGTGAACCGCGAGGACTGATGAATAGTGCGCCTCACGTGGGCGATCGCCAGCGCATTAGTCAGTCCATGTGTCGAGTGGTGGACGAAAAAGGGAACGAGTCCAGCGCCTGCGTTGCTTGCAGCACTCCCTGCATCGATATTGATGCAGAACGCGCCTATTGGGATAGCGTCGACGACCCGGAAAAACAGTGGTTGTACTACGGCTACACCGGTTTGGCGGTTGGTTATTTTGTTTATTACTACCTGTATTCAGGTAGCTGGAACTATTACTTATCCGGCGCTTGGGCCCATGAAAAGAACCAAATTGCGAAGGCATTTGGCTCCGGGTTCTATTGGTTTGGTCAAGCCGTAGAAATTCCTAAAATTGTTGCTGCTCCCATCACCTTGGCAGTTTTTATGGTGGTTGGAGTTGCCGTTGGGCGCGGTCTAGAAAATCGCTACAAAGCCTTTCGAATGCGTCAGGGCAAACCCGTAACAGCGACCGTTGCGCGACACAGAATCTTTTCGTTCTCAACGGTTTTTATCTTCAACTTCTTCTTTGCTTTTGCCGGCAAAAACTGGGTCGCTTTATTGCCGGCACCACTACCCTATCTTATTCCCATTGCCTTTGCAGCATTAAGCGGTTTGTGGCTCTATCGCACCTGGTATCGAAACTCAGAAGTGTATTTGCGTGAAAGTTTAGCCGGGAAACTACAGAAGCAGTTGCGAAAGTCAAAGTTGGATCTGCCGCGCTTTTTGGAAGGGCGATCGCTGGATAGCCTAACAGCGGACGAGACCTATGTGCTAGCGAAAGTTCTTCCAGATTTTTCCCAGGAAAAGCGACTACAAACCTATAAGTCAATGCTGCGGGACGCAATTGATGAAGGATATATCAACCCCGAAAAGAGTCTGGACGGGTTTATAAAAATCCGCCAAGAGTTCGATATTTCGGATAAAGATCATGATCGGATCTTAACGGATCTGGGACAGGAATATCCCTACGTATAGCTGAATGATATCATCTTCTACATTCCTTTTCCCCCCCATTAAGTTGGAGTTGAGTTTCCCCGTTATTATGAGAGCTCTTATTGGTACAAAGATAAGTGCTCTGATAACTTTAGCTGTAGATGTCTTAGTATATTGGTTATTTGGGGTTATAGCTAGTATGTAGCTGAATAATAC
>JBCCTE010000248.1:0-5362 GCA_039198915.1 Cyanobacteria bacterium P01_D01_bin.73
CACTGGACTTGACGCACTCCCAGGCAACAATTCCACAGCGTATCTATTGCTTAGAAGCGCTTAGAAATGCGATTTAAAACTGGCGTTCTAACGACGTCAAATCATTAATAACCATTGATTTATTCTTTGCTATGAGCAGCGCAATACCTCCTCTCCTGCAAGAGGCGATCGCCCAAGGCAAGACCACAAAAGCCAACGCTAATGGCACTGCACTGACGGATTTACCCTTTTGTGGGGGTAAAGCCGAGCGCCTGGACTTATATCAAGCTGACTTGGATGGTGCAGACTTAGCCGATGCCTATTTGGTGGGGGTGCTGCTGACCAACGGTCGCCTGCAAGATGCAAATTTAAGCGGAGCTTGGCTACAGCGTGCGGATTTGCGTGGGGCAGATCTGCGCGGCGCGAACCTCTCCGGGGTGGACCTGACGGGAGCGCTGCTGAATCGCTCGGATATTCGCGGTGCGGATTTGCGTGGGGCAGTGCTGACGGACGCAGAATTTACGGTGGCGCTTTACGACCAGGCGACTCAGTGGTCAGAGGATTTTAATTACCGACGTTCCGGAGCGATCGGTCCTCGGGCGCAGCTGGGAGGCGCTTACCTGCACACGGTCAACTGCCGTGGTGCAGATTTGAGCGGTGCTAATTTCCTGGGCGCTTATCTCAGCGGTGCGGATTTTACCGGAGCAAATTTGGCGGATGCGGCGTTTAGTAGTGCAGATTTGCGGCGGGCTCGTTTCACCGGTGCGAACCTAGCCAACGCCCGCTTCAATAGTTCTCAACTCGATCAGGTGGATTTTCGCGGGGCAAACCTAGCGGGAATTCAAATGGAGAACCCCCAGAGTGTTACCGGTGCTGATTTTTACCGGGTGCAAGGGCTGCCGGATAATTTGCGGGCATCGCTGTTGGGGCGATCGCCGGATGAGCTAGACGTGTGGAATGGCTACACCCGACGCAGCACCCGCAGCAGCTTAGCTATTACCGACCCATCTTAGGGGCTCGGTACTGGCAGAACTGAAGCTCGCTCGAAATCACTGAGGCTCACTTGCATCACCGCGATCGCCATCAGGCTGAGCCACCACCGCCTCCATCGCGCCCCCTACGACGCGATGGTCTTCGTCTTTCGTCAAAAACTGTCGCGCAGTGATCGCCTTAGGATCATCAAAAAAACCTAGGGCTCGAGCCGTGCGCCAGCGAATCTGCCACCAATCATCCGACACAAAAGGCAGCAACAGCTCCAGCGCCCGGTCCGCAAATTCAGACTTGTGCAGCAGCGTCAGCGCATCGATCGCGGCCTCCAGCACGCTGACATTGTCCCCAGCGATCGCAACCTCGCACACCTCCATTAGCGCTGCTGGCTGGCGAAACTCGATGATGGATTCCAAAATGCTGCGACGCACCAGCCAGTTATCATCCCGCCGAAACGCCGCCACTAAATCCGGGACAACCTCTTCACCAAAGCGCCCCAGAGATCCCGCCGCCTCAGCTCGAACGCTATGGTCACCATCATTCAACAGCGCCAAAACCGTCTTAACCGTGCGATCGCTCGGATATAGCCCCAGCCCCATCGCAATAAAAGAGCGCACCAAAAAATCACCGTGCCCCATCTGGCTCTCCAGCAGTGGCACCGACACCTCCGCCGGATAATCCCGCAGCAACCGCATCGCCTTCACCCGCTCCTGAGGCTCGCCGTCCTTCAGCGCTTGCTTAATTTCCTCAAGATTCATCGCCACACTCCTCCATTAAAGTGAATCAGCCGAAAGCGTCGTCTCAGAAACGCTCGCCGCCGCATTCATAATTCAGCGCTCTTTCTTAGTATTCCTTAATATTTGCCGATATGGTGGCGATCGCCCCACAACTCCCCAATTTCAAGTTCTGCGCACGCATCCCCAGCCCAGCTCCATTCCTTGATGTTAGGTTCCCCAACCTACAGCTGCATTTGAAGCCTGCGCACCCGCCGCCTTAAAAGTTTCGTAACAATCGAAGAACAGCAAAAAGCCCACCGGATAGAATTACTCGAAACGCCTGTGATGGGCACCAGCGCGGCATTAGCGCAGGCACATCACCAGAATGGGCAGGCATGGATAGAAATCCATCTCTATATTTCAGTGCAACAACAACCTCAGAAAAATTTCAGACACCTTTGCTGAAGTGCTTCCGAGGTGATGTACCTAGCGCCCTAATCATCAACGCTTCTCCTCAATTGAAAAATTGAAATGGAAAAGCGCTGAGCGTAGCGACGCCCATGCCCCCCAAGCTCGTTTACCCTTCTGCCTCAGGCTGAATGATTTGGTCGTTGGCGGCAAAGCCACCGGAAAAGATGGTCTACCATCTCCTCCCGAAGGGCAGCAATCAGCACCAAAAGCCTATCCATGTCTCTTGAAACCTAGGCGTATAGAACCAATGACGCTGCCAATACTGACCTACAGTCCATCGACCCAAAATCACCGGGTCAATGGCTTTGAGGTTGCGGGCGATGAAACATCCGCAATTCCCGACTCAGGCACACTTCTAGACGACGGTGACATCAACCAAGTGATCTCCGCCGCCTACCGTCAAATCTTCAACGAGCAGCAGCTGCTGTCCTACTATCGCCAAACTAATTTGGAGTCTCAACTACGAGCCGGCCAAATCTCAGTGCGCGACTTCATCGAAGGTCTGGCAACATCTCAAGTCTTTCGGGAGCAAAATTACGAGTGCAACAATAACTATCGCTTCGTCCGCCTATGCGTACAGCGCATTCTCGGACGCGAAGTTTATAACCAGCGCGAAGAGCTCGCCTGGTCCATCGTTCTAGCAACCAAAGGTCTACAGGGCTTTATTCGAGAGCTGCTCTCCAGTGACGAATACGAGGCAAACTTTGGCGATGGCAGAGTACCTTTCCAGCGGCGTCGGGTCCTGCCCCAGCGTTCAGAAGGAGAATTGCCTCAGGCTCGGATGCCGCGCTACGGGGATGAGCATCTCAAGCAGCTCAACAGCCTTGGCTACTTCCAAGACCCCAATGCTCCCACCTATCGGTGGAAATGGCAGGAGCCGCCCTACCCCCTGGCAGCACAGGTCCTTGGGAAGATCATCGTCTTTGGCGGCATCAGCCTGGTACTGGGATTGTTTATTTGGATTGTCCTTGGCGCATTCAACGTCATTCAAATCTAAGTCAAGACAAACTCAGACAGAGGCAGTAATAAAACTTAAGGGTTTCTCATCAAATCCCTTCCTATGATGGGGTAGAAGAAATCCTCCTCAAGCTCTAGTTGAAGTCTGATGACCGGCAGCATTGCCAGAGGTTATGGGATATCACAGAGAATTTGATACATATGCCGCTGTTGGTTCGCCAATTTTGAAGCCCATTTTGTAGCTCTCATAATGCAAGCCAAATGCGCGGAAAGTATTGAGGAAATTTGCAGAACCCGCTCCGGGTTCGCTTAATGAGAAGGATTGCCGATAGCTGTTGATTCGTAAGCATTCCGGCGTTGTCTGCCGAGCAGTTTAGGGAGCACACTTCGGGGTCAGACTCTTAAATCTAGAATCTCAAGTTTAAAGAAAACGCAGAATAAAAGGAGACAGTCCGCATGACTTTTGGTCCTGCATCCCGGCTAGGCGTAGCGCGGTTTGAAGAGACGCCCCCTGTCGAGCTTCTGCCCGGTCGCACCGAGGAAGAGGTTAACGCCGTTATCGCAGCGGTGTACCGGCAAGTGTTTGGTAACGCTTATTTGATGGAGAGTGAGCGTCCCTACGCTTCCGAAACCCAGCTAAAGTCCGGCGACATTAGCGTTCGTGAATTTGTGCGCCAGGTTGCCAAGTCTGATGCATACCGGACTCGCTTTTTTGATACCTGCCCCCGCTATCGCTACACAGAGCTGACCACCAAGCATTTGTTGGGTCGTGCTCCCGATAGTTTCGAAGAGACGAAGTATCACAGTGGAATTCTTGATACTGAGGGATTCGAGGCTGATATCGACGCCTACATCGACAGCGACGAGTATCAGGAAAAGTACGGCGAGATGACCGTGCCCTACTACACCGGCTATAAGACTCAAACCGGTAAGAAGATGGTGGGCTTCACCCACATGTTCAAGATGCTGCGCGGCGCATCCAGTAGTGACTTCAAGGGCAGCCTAGTTGGCAAGTCTGCTGAAGTGTATCGCTTCTCGATCCAGGGTACGCCGCTGGCGGTGGTCGCTCCTTCTGAGACTGCTACTCCTGGCTGGTCCTTCCAGGATCCTGCTGTTTCCGCTCGTTCTCGCCACGGTGTTGGCGCTAGCGACGGCGGTAAGGTGTTCCGGGTTGAGGTTACGGCTTATCGCTCTAAGGGCGTCAATCGGGTTTCCAAGTTCCGCCGCAGCAACCAGGTTTATCTGGTGCCCTTTGATCGGCTGTCTGAGGAGTACAAGCGCATTCACCGTCAAGGTGGTGTAATTTCCAGCATTACGCCGGTTTCCTAACCGAGCTCTTGGGCGATCGCCCCCTAACCTCTCGAGGAAAACGAAGGGGGCGATCACCACATTGAGTCGCCACGCCGATTTGATCCACAGTGCTTCTGTCCAGCCGTCACGCCCTTTCTTCTAGAAACTTAGAAGGAGGTTAGCGTACAAGGAATTAGACACAGATTTAAGAACATTAATTTTTTGTCTGAAACGAGAAGTGTTTCTCTGGTTTCAAGCCCTAGTTATTCAACCCCTATTCAGGACACTTTCTGATGGTTAGTATGTCAACCGCTGTTGAGCTACGTTCTGGTGCATCCCCGGATGATGTTAGCCAGGTTATTCGCGCTGTTTATCGCCAGGTTCTGGGCAATGCTCACGTTATGGACAGCGAGCGTCTAGTGTCGGCCGAGTCCATGCTGGCTGATGGCAGTTTGTCCGTTCGCGAGTTTGTTCGGACGGTCGCAAAGTCTGAGATGTACTACAGTCGCTTCTTCGGCTCTACGTCTTCCTATCGCTCTGTGGAGCTGAACTTCAAGCATCTGCTGGGTCGTGCCCCCTTGGATCAGACGGAAGTGTCTCAGCACGTTCAGACCTATACCAACGAAGGGTTTGAAGCTGATATTGACTCCTACATTGATAGCGACGAGTATCAGAGCTCGTTTGGCGAGAACATCGTTCCCTACTACCGTGGAACGTCTAGCCAAGTTGGTCAGAAGCAGGTGGGCTACAACCGTATGTCTGCTCTTTTCCGCGGTGTTGCTGAAACCAGCTCCGCAGTGAAGGATTCTAGCCTGTACTCCGTGGCGAGTAATGGTTCGAACGCCATCGATGCTCCTGGAGCCCGTGGAAGACCGAAGGGTGGGTTTACGCGCCCCGTTCGTCTTTGCATGTTGCACCCATGCGTGTTGCTGTAATTTCCGACATTCATGCCAATCTCTCGG
>JBCCTE010000249.1:0-5357 GCA_039198915.1 Cyanobacteria bacterium P01_D01_bin.73
CAGCCGCCGTGCTATTGTTCGCCTGCCCTGGACCGAAATTACCGGCGACACGGGAGAGACTAAACCGGTGGACTATTTGTTTAGTGATACCTGGCGACTGCGGCGGTACCAAGGCGCGTTCAAAAAAGAGCGAGGAGAATTACAGGGCACTGTTGCAACCTTCGATCGCAAGCTAACGGAACAAAGCTACGGCATTATTGCCCTGGAGGATGGCGTTGCTCTGCTACAGCGGGGCGTGCCTTCGAATCCTGAATATTTACAGGGCTGGCTGGATCTACGGCAAGAGCTGTTGCCCTTGATAAATGCCGACATAGACACCGAAACAAAGACTAAAGTGCCCTCGCTAGGTACGTAAAGTATCGCAAAAGTTTCTAAAGTTTTAATATAGGGAGTGTATCCCCACTGCCCCTGCAATGAAACACCATGGCTTCTTCCCCTTACGCAACCCTGCTCGTTGACGGCTATAACGCGATCGGTCAGTGGTCACAGCTTAAGAAGCTGAAGTATCAGGCAGGATTGGAAGCTGCCCGTGATGAGTTGGTGGAGCAGTTAACCAGCTACAGCGCCTACCGCAATTACAAAACCCAGGTGGTTTTTGATGCGCAGTTTTCGAAGAATTTTGACCGGCGCAGAGCCCACGACAAAATCACCGATTTCCTGAGTGTGTTCTACACCGACTTTGGGCAGACGGCGGATACTTACATTGAAAAATCCTGCGCGGCGTTTCGGGACGATATTGCAAATTACGGGCGGCGGATTATTGTTGCCACCTCGGACCGGGCGCAGCAAATGACGGTGACGGGATATGGCGCAGAGTGGATGTCGTGCCAGCAGCTTCAGCACGATTTAGATGCGTCGGCGCGGGAGTTGCGTCAGGATAAGCGGCGATCGCCCAAAGCCAGATCCAGCCGTTTCCTTGGTAATCGCGTTAACGAAAAAATGCGGCAAAAACTAATGCAGATGCGTTTGGGGTTAGAGTCCGGCGAAGCTTAGAAAAGTTTGAAGGGTACACAGGAAGATCGCAGTCTGGCTGGTAATGACCTTTTTCTCCGGGCGCTTGGCTGCCCATGAAGGGAGTCTGAAGTAGGATAGGGGCACTTCGTTTACTATTCAGTACGAATTTTAATAAGCAAGCATTAAATCAAGGACCGACACACCGGCGGTTAGGGTATGGATCAGTCCATGGAATATTGGGAGTTTTTGTTGCAGAAAGAGGGCGATCGCTCATGGTTGCCTTTGGAGGGACCGATCGCCGGAATTCTGGAAGGGCGTTATCGGATTATTGCGCGATCGAGCTACGGCGAGGCGCCAGTTACTTTGAGGGTTTCCTATCAGGATCCGTCAGACCTGGCGATAATTGATGGTCCTCAGGAGCACAGCCGATCTGCTCAAACCAATAAAGACGGGTTGATGGTGGTGCTGCCATTTACGTCCCTGAAGCCGGGAGAATGGAGGTTTTTCTGTTCTAGCGATGATTTCCAGGGAGAGCCCTCGGAAGCGGGACCGTGGCATTACGAGCTGTGTTTGCAGGTGGATCCCTACGAGGGTGAGCCTTGGATTGATGCTGGCGTAGGGCGTGATGATGCAAGTCAGAGTTTGGCGGCGGCGTTAAGTGGAGCGGAGACTGCGGTGATCGGTGCGGTGCCCCCGAAGGAAGAATTTCAGCCTGAGCCTGGGCCGGTAGCTGCGCCGGAACCCTTTAAGCCTTTGCCTGAGCCAGCGATCGCGACAACTGGCAACGAGACGGTAAACGAGGCAGTTCCAGCAGAATCCACACAGGAAGAGACAGCGGCAGAAACTTTTGAAGAGCCCGTTACCAATGTGCCGACGATAGAAGAGCCGAAGGTCGCAGAAGCTGCCGCCACAGATGCGGATGTTTCGGAGACTGTGCCGCCGGTTACGACTATGCCGCCACTGGCTATTGAGGAAACGGAAGAGGCGATCGCCGCTGCATCGTCCTTCGGTTCTGGTGAAGCCACCGAAGACTCGCCGATGCTGGCGACCCTGCCTGGGGATATTCAAATCCGCCTGAGCCGGTCCACCTACATCACCGCCTGGGGAGCCAATATCACCTTGAGTGGAACCTTGGAGCCGGCTCAGCAGGAGCTATTGGGGGCATCTATTCCTGCCACCTGCCAGCTCAACGCCATTCTGCGGGATCCCGCGACGCAGCAGATATTGGTGAATTTACAGATGCCGCTGCTTCAGGCGCTGGATGGCGATCGCCCCAACCAGGTGATCCCTTTGCCGTGCTCCTTCTCCTTCCCGGTGGAGCTGCCCATTGAAACCTCCACCTATCTACTGCTGGGAGAGCTAAATGCCCATAGCCTAGCCGACAGCTCTGAACCACCGCTGGCGCAGCAGGCGTTTACCGTCGCCGCTGATATTGATGTGCTGGCTAAGGCCGTTGATCCCGGTTTCAGTGCGGAAACCTGTAGCAATCCGGACCAGATTCCTGGTGCCACCAATACTCAACTGCCGACCTTCGCTACCCCCGGCGACCAACTGCGGAAAAATAATTTAGATCTACAGCTTCTATCGTTTGTTTCCGCTCCCGACGGCAGCGTTTCTCCGATCAAGGCACCAGAATCCGATGTCGCTGGCGCACCTGCTGCCCAATCCGCTCCTCCCCAAGTAACTGAGCCTCAGCCGGTTACTGCTGCCGCTTCGCCCCAGGTTGAAACGCCCAACTTTAGTGAGTCTGCGCCGCGATCGCCTGAGCCAACCTTCCGCCCGCTAACCCCTCCCGCAGCGGGTTCAAGTACAAGTCAGGGCACGCGACAGGGACGTTTCTGGTCTCGACTTAGCGCCTTTGCCCAAACGCCTCAGGGAAATTGGCTGGAGGAATATCAAACGGATCAGGCGGCTCCCCCGAAGCCAGAGCCCAGCTCGCCTGATTCCCATTTGACGGAGCGCGAAATTCTAATTGACCCAGATTTGGACCGGCGATCGCCCACTGCCTCAACGGCAGGTCAACTCGCCGATTCTCCCCCTAACGAACAGCCTTTTGGTGGTCCTAGACAACCGTCGCGCTCTCCAGCGATCGCCCCAGTGCCATCTATTCCTACGCCAACTTTGACGGTGCCAGCGGAGTCAGTGGTGGTCGGCGAAGCGGTGTCGATCCATTTGCAAGTGGATGAGGTGCCCGGGCGGCGGATTGGTCTAAAGTTCTGGATCCAGGATCGACAGACGCGACAGTTATTGGAGCCGCCGCGCTGGGTATTGGATCCGACGCCGAATGGTCGTGGCAAAGTTGAAAGCCGGGTTACGGTGACGGTACCGCCGGGATTGATCGAGGTGCAGTTTGAGGCGATTGCGATCGACCTAGAATCCCAGCATACGGGTCAGAAAGCTAGCGAATCGCGGCAATGTCTAGCAGCAAGTCGCACAACCCAGTACTATCCGCTGCCGGGAGATGGCAACCAGTTGTTTGGCTCTGATATCTAGTCCGAGAGCAACTCGATGACGCCTGAGTTAACTGGTTAGAAAGGCACCCTTAAAAAGGCACATTCAAAAAGATGCCGATAATGCCGTGGACTCGGGCGGAGGTGCGAGAGGGGCGATCCAAGGTTTGACCGCCGACATAGATAGTGGTGGAGCTGCCGCCGTCCAGGTTGAGGGCGTTGACGGCTCCCATGGATTGAACTAGCTGCGCCATTTCTGCCAAGGATGGACCGCGCCCGCCTCGCCGATTGTGGACTGCGACGATAAGGATTTTGCCGTCGGACCGCTGGGCGATCGCACTCCTTGCCGCTCGCTCCCGAATAAACGCAGCGCTAAATCCTTCCCCGGCAGCATCCAAAACCATCTGCCCGTCGGCAACTAGCAACGGACCAGCGGCGACAATATTAGGAAAGCGACTGAAGTTGGCGGGGACAGTTTGCTGACTTAGGACTAGGTCGGTGCCGACGGGCAGGGCATTGGCGGCGGTTTGGAACGATCGCGTCACTAATAAATAACCGTCATCGGGGATGGGAATGTTTCCGCCGGGGGACGCCACCGGGATTTGCTGCACAACGCGATCGCCCTGGACGATAATTCCCACTTCGTTGTCGGTCATGGTGACGTAGCTCGGTCCCCAATTTTTGTCGTAGCGGGCAATCCCAGCTTTGACATAGCCGCTGTTCAGGCTAATCACCGGCCAGGCTTTTCCGTTTGCCGTCACCGATTCTTCCAGCTTCAGCCGCCCAAAGGTGAACTCGCCCGCATCATTCCACGCGATCGCCCCACGATTCAAAATTGGTCCCGACAGCCACTGCCCATCCCGCCGCATTGCGCCCAGGGGAAGCTTATTAATGCGATTGAAATAGCCGCCATTCACCGCGATCGCCACCTGATTGCGTCGTGCCGTATCCCAAACGGAAGCGATTCCTGTGCGTGTATCGTTGAGAGCGGGCACCGGGACGATGTCAACTTCGGGGGCATCGGGATCTAGCTCGACCCAGGTGACGGGGAACAGGTCATTGCCGAGGCGCATCAATTCCTGCCGCCAGCGGACACCGGGAGCCCACTGGAGCGATCGCCGTAGCAAAATATCCGGGCTGGCTTCGATAACAATGCGGTTGGGACCAAGCAGCGTAAAAGCCTGAGGCAGCCAAGAGCGAGAATCGGTGGGGAAGCGAATAACGGTGCGACCGAGGGCAGTGACCAGTGGAGCAGAAAGGTCGGCGTTGATGGGGAGGACCGGGGCTGGAGGTTCCGCTTCGATGGCTTCGGCTCCGGCGTTGAACTCTGCATCGGCAGCGGCATCATCTTGCGCTGGATCTTGTTCTGAAGCGGGCTCCAATTCAGGCGTGTCCGACGGCGGCGGCTCGGGAAGGTTTAAATCTGCGTCAATGCCGAGGGTTAATTCGCCGGGAACTGGACTGACCTGGAACGGGGCGGGGCGATCTAGCTCCAGCACGTACCGCCATCGATCGCCCTGGACCAGCGCTTGAAAATCAACAACTTGCGCCGGCTCCCAAGAAATCTCAAGGGTGCTACCGCTGGGATTAACGGTCCAGCCGCCGCCCTGGGCGATCGCCCCAATCCCCAAGTACCGCGTATTTTGATAATGCAAAACCGGCAGGGGCAGCGAAGACTCACTAAACCAGCGCACCGCCTGAATATCCGTGCGATCGCCGTCCTCCAAATCCACCCCAAACTCCCGCACCAAAACCCCATCGCCAATGCCAATATGGGTTCGCCCGTTGCGGGTCCATCGCACCCAAGGAGCCGTTACGTTGCGACCGTTTAGCGTAAGGCGATCGCCCTGAAATACCTGCGTCGATTGAGCTTGAGCAACTTCCATAGATCCTGATATTGCAGCCTGTTCTGCCCCTGTCATTTCCGAAGCCTCCACCAAAGGACTTGCCTGG
>JBCCTE010000250.1:0-5348 GCA_039198915.1 Cyanobacteria bacterium P01_D01_bin.73
CACACCGGTCATCCGCTCTTCATCGGTATCCCCCTCGCCTTCTTCAAATAACTTCCACTCGCCCGCTTCCACCTGACGATATTTCCAGCTCAGTCCCGCCTCTTCAATGGCTTGGGTCCAGGCTCCATGAGCTTTTTCCACGCTTTCCCACCAGGCATCCATCCCGGCTCCCAGCTCCCACGCCCGCTTAACGACAGCACCCAAGCGGCGATCGCCTCGCCCCACAAAATCCTCCATGGCGGAGATTTGGTAGTCAGTGTAGTTGGTTTTTAAACCGCGAATGGTGCGCAATTCCGCCGCCAACATATCCCGCTTGCGCTGGAATTCAGCGATGGAAACGGAATGCCATTGGAAGGGGGTATGGGGTTTGGGGGTGAAGTTGGAAATGGTGAGATTAAACTCCATTCGCCGGCGGTTTTCCATGCGACATTCTCGCTGGAGCCATCGCACCGTCTCGGCAATTCCTAATACATCGGCGTCCGTTTCCCCCGGCAAACCGATCATGAAATAGAGCTTTACTTTGTCCCATCCCTGCTCACGGGCGGTCCTAATTCCCCTCAGTAATTCCTCGTTAGTCAGCCCTTTATTAATAATATCTCGCAGCCGCTGGGTGCCCGCCTCCGGGGCAAATGTCAGGCTGCTGGTGCGAAGTCCACCCACAATATTGGCGATATTTTCGTCGAAACGATCCACCCGTTGGCTAGGCAAAGAAAGGGAGATATTTTCATTAGGAAGACGGTTCTTAATTTCCAATCCCACTGACGGCAGCGCCAGATAATCAGAACAACTTAAGGACAGCAAAGAAAACTCATTAAATCCAGTTTTTTGCATCCCTTCTACGACCGCATCTACCACCTCGTCGGGAGCTACATCTCGCGCCGGTCGGGTTAACATCCCCGGCTGACAAAAGCGGCAGCCTCGGGTGCAGCCCCGGCGGATTTCCATGGTGAGGCGATCGTGCACCGTTTCCACGTAGGGCACCAAGCCGATGGAGTAGGCGGGGATGGGGGTTGCAACCCGTCGTAGAACTCGCTCGGGGACGTCGGGGCGATCGCGGTGAACAGCCCCATCTGCCCCCATGGAATAGAACTGGGGCACATAGACACCGGGCACCTGAGCCAAATCCAGCAGCGTTTCCTGCCGAGTTAACCCATTTGCTTTCGCTTCATCAAGCACCAACCCAATTTCCGGCAGAACCTCCTCACCGTCGCCCAGCACCACAAAGTCAAAGAAATCCACGTAGGGCTCGGGGTTCGAGGTCGCCGTTTGTCCCCCTGCAAAAATCAGCGGTCCACCCCAATCGCTACCCCGCGCCAAACCGTTGCGCTCCTCCCAGGTCAACGGCACCTGCGCCAGGGTCAGCATTTCCAAAATATTGGTTGCCCCCAACTCATAGCTGAGGCTAAACCCCAAAATGTCGTAGTCCGTCAGCGGGCGCTTATTTTCTACCCCAAACAGCGGCGTATTGCTGGCTTTCAGTTTTTCGCACAGATCTAGCGCTGGCAAATAGGAGCGATCGCACAGTTGTCGCGGCTGGGTATTGAGGATGTTGTAGAGAATCACATGCCCCAGATTGGAAGCGCCCACCTCGTAAATTTCCGGATAGGTCAACACCCACCGCACCGTCGCCGAATCCCAAGGCTTATGGTGCGAGCCGTATTCCGTTCCCAGATAGCGCCCCGGTCGATTGATGTCGGCGGTTAAAAGCTGATCGACGGCGCTGGTTTTCGGCTCGGTGATTACAGGTGCTGCCATGGTAGCGATCGCCTCTCTAGTACGGGAATATCGGGGCACGGGTAGGTGCAATGATCATAAATCAAGTGCAGCTGAACCAATGTACACCTTGCTCTCCCCCTACAAAACGATTGAAATCGTGATGATTCCATGGCGCATTATTGCCCACGGTGAAACTTTCCCCCAGCACAGGAGAGGACCTCGGCAATGGAGTCTGCCTAACGATCTACCCCTGATACCTGCGATTCCTTAGTGCCCACTAGCCAGTAGGTTCTGGTAAATCCCTTGCCCTTTAAGTCAATCTCGCCGCGCGGTTTCAATAGGAAGCGATCGCTCAACTTCTCGTACACCGCCTCAGAAACCTGAATGCCACCGGGAGAGCTGGACGTTTCCAAGCGGCTGGCCAGGTTCACCGTATCTCCCCATAAGTCGTAGGCAAATTTCTTGACGCCGATAACGCCTGCCACAACGTTGCCGCAGTGGATGCCAATGCGCAGCTGAAAGGCGCGACCGTCGGGACGGATATGGTTGCGGATGGCGTCCTGCATCGCCAGGGCAAGCTCCGCCATGGCTTGGACTTGATTGGGGTTTGGGGTGGGCAGCCCGCCAACGACCATATATTCATCGCCGATGGTTTTGATTTTTTCCAGCCCGTAGGCTTCCGTCAGACGATCAAAGTCGGAAATAATTTGATTCAGCAGGGACACTAGCTGCTGTGGGGAGACGGTGGCGGCAAATTCGGTGAACTGCACGATATCGGCGAATAGGACCGTCACCTGATCGAAGGTTTCGGCGATGATTTGATTGGGGCGCTGTTTTAGCTGGTCGGCGATCGCCTGGGGCAAGATATTCAAAAGCAAATAGTCACTTTGCTGCTGTTGCTCCTGTAGTTCCTGGGTGCGCTGAATGACCCGCTGCTCCAGGTCTTTACTCAAGGATTTATACCGCTGCTCGCTGCGGCGCAGGGAATTCATCACGAGATCGCGCTCCGACACGGCGGCGGCCATTAGCAGCGCCGTGATGGTGATGACCCCTAGAAACGCCTGGAGCAGCAAAATCGTTTGGGGTTTATCGACGGCTTTGACAGAAAAGGGCCCCAATCCTTGAGAAGTTCCAGCGATCGCAATCATTGAAACCAACAGCGCCGACAGCACGGTTTCCTGGGGACCGAGTCGCAGCGAAGCCCATAGAATCAGCGGCAGCGGTATATATTCCAGCGGATAGTAGGCGATCGCGGGCGAAGGGCGGCTGAAGAATACAAACAAACTTGCTCCGAGTAGGCACACCACCCACAGGCTTTGTATCCAGATTTCCCGCGTCCAGTTTTTGCGCACACGCCGCCTAGGTCGGGAGACGATCACCCCAGAGGAAGTTTGGCTGTCCAATTGGGTGGGCGATCGCCGGGTCAGTTTTCTCAGGTTGGGCGATCGAAGCCACCGCAGCCATCGCCGCCATACTCCGCCCATATCCGACAGAAGCAGCACCGCCGGCGCAAAAACAATTACCCCCAGCGTATCCCCAAGCCACCAGGACCAGCGCACCGAAGCAACTTCCTCCCAGGGAATTTTTCCCTCCCAAAACAGCGCCAGTGATCCGAAACTACAGCTAATTTGCGTAGCAATCAGCGCCCCAAACAGCAGCAGCTTAAAGACATCAGAAATTTTATGCAGCTTCGGATTCATCCGAAACCGGCGGCACAGCCAAAAAGCCAACAGCGTTTGTAGAGTGGCTCCGGCAATGCCGAAAAACGCAAGCACGGGAAGAGTATCCCCTTTGTCGATTAAGTCGAACAGGAAAATTCCCAAGGCAATTCCTGGCCAAACACGCCATCCCCACAGCAGCAGCAGGGCTTGGGCAATGCCAGCGCCAGGCCATACCGACGCTCCAATGGTGTGCACTCCCGGCAAGCTCACCGCAACATGGGCCACCAAGCCATAGACAAGAGCCAAAATAACTACACGCTGGAGATACAGCCCATCAGAGGGTTGCCATAGCGATCGCCCCGCTACCTTCCAACGGGTGGAATTGAACCGAGCTTGCCTAGCTTGATCCCTATCGCTTCTGTTGCTGCCGGGCATTCGTCTGAAATCAGGGAAAAAGGGGAGCGAAAAAGGGCGTCAACTGGCGGTTGAGTCCGTCATTAGTCACACCTTAATCGGTATTTACTCTATGCGTAGCAGATATAACCTTCACTAAGATCTTCTCCCACAATTGCTCAGCTTGCACCTCTCAACTGGCAAAATCCCATACCTGGCAGGGCGAAAAATCCCCTAGGCTTCCTCTGGGTTGGACGACACCACCACTTGAGTTACTCGATCACCCGCCGGCAATCGTCCCAGGCGATCGCCCTGGTTTTCCGGACGCTGCAGAGAGATTTGGCTCGCCAATACCCGCAGACTACGGTTTTGTTCGCTGCCCAGGGTTACCCAACTGTCTGAAGTAACCGGTGCCAATGCCGCCAGGCGATCGCCCTTGGACGCAAAGGTCATCCCAACGCTGCCCAGGCGACCAGGGACAACAAATCGTAAATGCTGCACCGGTAGACGTTTGCCGTAGCCACGGGCGCTGACCAGTAGTAAATCCTGGGGCGGGGCGATCGCGATACAGCCCACCAGTCGCTCCTGGCTGCCCAGCTTGACGCCCACCATTCCCTGGGAATTGCGGTTGGCGAAGGGGAAGCTGGTTTCGTTGAGCGCCAAGGGAATCACCCGTCCCGACGAGGTGGCGATGATGATGCGATCGCCCGGTTTCGCCAACGTTGCCGCCGCCAGCTCATCCTTCGTTTTCAGCTTCAGCGCCGTCAAACCGCGATTGGTTAACTCCATAAAGTCCTCCAAAGGCAACCGCTTAATCCGCCCCTGCTGGGTCAATACCACCAGCGACGACTCCGGCGTTTCCAACCACTCCTGATTCAGCAAAAACGTTTGGGTAATTTCGCGGTTGAGCTGGTCAATCACATCGCCTTCGCCTCGGTCCAGCGCATTCGCCCGCACCGCTGGCGGCAGCAAATTCACCAACGGCGTTCCCCTCGGATCCCGGCGCGTCACCTTCGGCAGATCGCCCACCCCCAGGTTGTAGGCCTTGCCCAACCGGGTCACCACCAGCAGCTTCTGATCGGTCACCGTCTCCCCGTGCTGCACCACCAAATCGTCGTGCTCTTCCCAGGTGGGCTTCTTGCCCTCTGCGGTCTCCGAAATTTCCTGCTGCTGACGCTGATAAGCCTTCACCGTCAACCGCCGCGCAAACCCACGCTCCGTTAGCTCAAGCGCCGCCGGTCCCACATCCTGAGAGTCCTGAGTCACCCGAACCGTGGTTGCCTCGGCAGCCTTCACCGCTACCTCTTCCTCGGAAATAATCTGGGTGCGCCGGGGAGATTTAAAGCGCCGCTTCAGCGATCGCAGCTCCTTCTTCATTGACTTCAACAGCTCATGGCGATCGCCCAGCAAACTATCCAACGTCGCCGCCCGATCTGTTAGCTCCTGCTGTTCCGTTTGCAGCTTTTGCTTTTCCATTCCTGTCAACCGCCGCAGGGGCATTCCCAACACCTCCCGCGCCTGCCGCTGACTTAGCTCCAGGATTTCAATAAATTGCGCCTCCGCGCTGCCGCCATCGGG
>JBCCTE010000251.1:0-5332 GCA_039198915.1 Cyanobacteria bacterium P01_D01_bin.73
CATTGAGGACTTGATGGAGAGGGACGAATTTGAGTTTCTGGCTGAGGATTCTCGCAACCTAATTGGCTCTATGAAGATGGGGGCTGACCGGATCAAGGGAATCATCGGATCCCTTCGTAATTTTTCCCGTTTGGATGAGGCGAATTACAAGACTGTTGATATCCACGAAGGGATCGACAGTACGCTTTTGATCCTTCAACATCGTTTGAAATCTAATTTTGGGCGAGGAACAATTAGGGTCGATAAAAGTTATCAGGAGTTGCCGCCGGCTGATTGTTTTCCTGGGTTGCTAAATCAAGTATTCATGAATGTTTTGTCCAACGCCATAGACGCAATTGAGGAGCGTGTTGAGGGGTTGGAGCCAGAGGAAAGTGATGGCTTTTGTGACATTGCGATCGCCACTCGACAGGTGGAAAGCGCCGAAGGAGAGGCTCAAATCGAAATCTCCATCGGCGATCGCGGTCAAGGCATCAAGCCCGAATCCTTGCCCCACATCTTCAATCCATTTTTCACCACCAAACCCGTCGGGCAAGGCACTGGCTTGGGAATGTCCATCAGTTACCAAATCATCACCCAGCAGCACAATGGCTCCCTGACCTGTGATTCCCAATGGGGAGAGGGCACCACGTTCCGCATCCGCATTCCGATCCAACAGGAAGCCTAGCCGTCTTTGAAGGGGCGATAGAACTTGCTGAGGCGATATACAATGGAGCCAGATTTTTCAAACTCTTTACAGAAGTCTGGTCTGGGGCAAATGTTCTGGATGCGGGCAAACGGAGAATAGCGTCTCAGCATGGGAAAGATTGTCGGCATTGACCTGGGCACCACAAATTCAGTTGTCGCCGTAATGGAAGGCGGCAAACCGATGGTGATTGCCAACGCGGAGGGCATGCGGACGACGCCGTCAGTGGTGGGTTTCAGTAAAGACGGTGAGCGAGTCGTGGGGCAGCTTGCTCGGCGGCAAGGGGTGTTGAATCCACAGAATACTTACTACTCCCTGAAGCGCTTTATTGGTCGCAAGTACAATGAGCTGGAGCCGGAAACAAAGCGAGTCCCCTACACTATCCGCCGGGGTGAGACGGGGAATATCCGAGTAGACTGCCCGAAGCAAAGCAAGGATTTTGCGCCGGAAGAGCTGTCGGCGATGGTGATTCGCAAGCTGGTGGAGGATGCGGAGCGGTATTTGGGACAGACGGTCACCGGAGCGGTGATTACGGTGCCAGCGTATTTTAATGATTCCCAACGCCAGGCAACGCGGGATGCGGGGCGAATTGCTGGGATCGAGGTGAAGCGGATTTTGAATGAGCCGACGGCAGCGGCATTGGCCTACGGTTTGGATAATGACCGCAGCCAGACAGTGCTGGTGTTTGATCTAGGGGGCGGTACCTTTGATGTGTCCATCCTGGAGGTGGGCGATGGAGTGTTTGAGGTGCGCTCCACCAGCGGGGATAGTCAGCTGGGGGGGAATGATTTTGATAAGCAGATTGTGGATTGGCTGGCAAATCAGTTCCAGGAACGTGAGGGAATTGATCTGCGGCGCGATCGCCAATCTTTACAGCGCCTAATGGAAGCAGCGGAAAAAGCCAAGATTGAGTTATCCGGCGTTGGCGTTACCGATATCAATTTGCCGTTTATTACCGCCACCGAAGAGGGTCCGAAACACATCGAAACGCGACTGACCCGTGCCCAGTACGAGGGGCTGTGTGTGGATCTGCTGAATCGGCTTCGGGGACCCCTGAAACAGGCGTTTATTGATGCCAACCTGCGTCCGTCTCAAATTGATGAGGTGGTACTGGTGGGCGGATCTACCCGGATGCCGATGGTGCAGGATATGGTGCGCACCTTGGTGGGTCTGGAGCCGAATCAGAACGTTAATCCCGATGAAGTGGTGTCCGTAGGAGCGGCGGTGCAGGCGGGCATTTTGGCGGGGGATGTGAAGGACGTGCTGCTGCTGGATGTGACGCCGCTGTCCATGGGCTTGGAAACCATTGGTGGGGTGATGAAAAAGCTGATCCCCCGCAATACGACGATTCCGGTGCGGCGGTCCGATATTTTTTCCACCAGCGAAAATAATCAAACTCTGGTGGAAATCCACGTGCTTCAGGGCGAGCGGGAAATGGGTGTGGACAATAAATCCCTAGGGCGGTTTAAGCTGACGGGAATTCCGCCGGCTCCGCGTGGGGTGCCCCAGGTGCAGGTGGCGTTTGATATTGACGCCAACGGTATTCTGCAGGTGACGGCGATGGATAAGACCACCGGCCGGGAGCAGAGCATTATTATTCAGGACGCTTCCACCTTGAGCGAGGAGGAGGTTGAGGAGGCGATTCAGGCGGCGCAGACCTATGCTGACGAAGACCGGGCTAAGCGCGATCGCGTGGAAAAGCGTAACCGAGCGGAGGCGCTGATTGTCCAGGCGGAGCGGCAGCTACGGGAAGCGACGCTGGACTTCGGCATGCAGTTTGTGGAGTTCCATCGTCGGGGCATTGACGCAGCGAGTCGGAACCTGCGCGAAAGTATCTCTCGCAATGACGATATGGCGATCGACCGGGCTCAGGCGGAATTGCAGGATGCCCTTTACGAACTGAGCCGTGAGGTTCGCGATCGCTATGCCGAGGAAGATGACGACGACTTCTTCGGGTCTATCAAGCGCACGTTCCAGGAGGGGCGCGAGTCCGTTACCGCTGGGTTTAGCGGTTGGGGACTGGATGATGATTTCGATGATTATGGGGCTGGGGCTTACGGCAGTAGCTACGGTAGCGGTGGATATGGCGGTGCAACCGGTGGCAATGGCTATGGTCGTGAAGCGGCGGCATATGGTCGAGCTGGTGGTGATAGGGATCCCTACGGTCAGGCGAGCGGCGGTGGCAGCAGCTATGGCAACAGCGGCAGCAATGGACGCTTTGACAATGGGGGCGCGGCTGCTCCCGGCACCAGCTATGGCAATGACTACGGAACGGACGGGCGGCGGCGCGATCGCGGTAACGGGCTATCGGATACGGGACCCGGTGGCTACGACGGCTTTGGTGATGGCTACAAGCAGCCTCGACCATCACGCGATCGCTCGCCCCAGTACGATTCCCAGTACGGGAACAATGGCGGTGGTCAGCCCAGCCGTCAGTACGACAATCGGTATGGCGGTCAGTCTGATAATCGCTACGCTGATTCCTACGGCAGCCCCCCTCAGCGACAGGAACCTCAGCGGCGATCGCCCCAGCCCCGCGATGAAGGTCGGCGACCCTCTGTGCCTCAGTCTCCGGCGTCTCGATCTCCGGCGTCTCAGTATCCTTCCCCTCAATCCTTTGACCGGCCCTCCAGTCAACCCCCTAGAGATTCCTCCAATAACCAACCACCAGCGAGTCAGGGCAGTAGCCCCAGACCTGGCAGTGGCGCCCCCTCTAGTCAGGATCCAAGTCAGTCCTACGATGCAGATGATCCCTGGGCAACGCCGCCTCAGGAGTCTCGTCGCCCAGCCGCCAGGAGCCCGCAGCAGCCGGTAAATGGCAATGGTCAAGGTCGCCGCTCTGCCATGGGTAGCCCTGATCCGTTGACAGGAGACAATGGAGACGGAGGTCGACGATCACCGGATGAAACCTACGATCCCTACAGTGGCAGCCCCCGTCGTCCCAGCCATGGTGGCGATCGCCGCGATGACTTTGGCGGTGAGTCGTCCAGGGAGGCTGCTTCACCGGTCAATGCATCGTCGTCGTCTCGACGCCCCCCAGAACAGCAGAAGCGCCCATCCTACGACAGCCCTGCCTACGGTGGTCGGTATGACGACGACGGGGATGACGATTGGGATGATGATGAGTGGTTTTAACGCGTCTGAGGTGGAATGGAAAATTTTCGCAATTATTATCAAATCCTCGGACTTTCCCAGACGGCAACAAGTGACGAAATTAAGCAGGCATTTCGGCGTCTGGCGCGCACCTGCCATCCCGACTTAAATCCGGGAGATAAGGTCGCCGAGGAAAAATTTAAGGCGATCGGTGAGGCTTACGAAGTCTTGTCGGACGCCAGTCGCCGGGCGCAGTACGACGAGTTTAGTCGCTACTGGAATCAAGGAGGATTTCAGGGAAAAGGTGCGCGGAAGAAGTCCCGTGCTAAAGCAGCTAAGCCCCGCGCTGCTACCCGTGCCCGCGTTGCGACGGAGGCGCCCCCCGCCGAGACGATGGATTTCGGGGAGTTTGCCGATTTCAATAGCTTTGTGGATCGGCTACTGGAGCGTCGTCCCCCTGCCCGTAGTGGTCCGCCAAAGCCCGGCAGTAAAGACTACTACCGACCCGGCAACACTCGAACCTCCTACACCGTTGGTGCTCGTAAGGGGCGCGATGCGGAGGCGCGCTTAACGATTCCCCTAACGACGGCCTACAGCGGGGGGCGGGAGCGGATTCGCCTGGAGGATGGGCGATCGCTGGAGGTGAGTATGCCGCCGGGGTTGGTCACGGGACAGCGGGTGCGCCTCAAAAATCAGGGCATTGACGGGGGCGATCTGTATTTGAAAATCACCGTTGCGCCCCATGAGTTTTTCAGGCTGGATGGGATGGATTTGTACTGTCAAGTGCCTATTACGGTGCCCGAGGCGGTCCTTGGCGGGGCGATCGAGGTGCCGACGCTGGACGGTTGGGTGAAGATGACGTTGCCGCCGGGGGTGCGCCAGGGACAGCGATTGCGATTGTCCAATAAGGGCTATCCCGTGGAGGGCGATCGCCGGGGCGACCAAATTGTAGAAATCCAGATTCAGATTCCCAGCCAGCCCACGGATGGAGAAAAGGAAATATATCGCCAGCTACGGGACCTGGATAAGTCCAACCCCCGAGGGCAATTACCCCTCTAGGGGCGCACTTCCGGACGGGGCTTTCTAGAAACGGGGCTGGTTCACATTGTGCTGGGGAACCTTACCGTAAAGCTTTGACTAAGGATTTGGGGCGAACTATTTCTCGGTCCAAAGGTTTCAGGTAAAGTTTTAAGGTATGAGAACTACCGAAGATAAAACCCTTTTAAATTTTGACGATGCGTTCGACAGTCCCCTGGATCACCTGTCTGATGCTGATGTGCCCCTCCCCAATGTGGAGGAGATGTTAACGGCGCTGCGATCTGACGATTCGGAGCAGCGTATCTTGGCTGCCCGTGCCTTTTGCGAAATTCAGGACCAGCGGGCGATCGCTCCTCTAATTGAGCTACTTAGCGACCCCTGCCCTTTGGTGCGGGTTAGTGCAGCCTACGGTTTAGGGCGCAACACTTCTGCTGAGGCGATCGCGGCGCTAGTTGAGCGCTACGACAAGGAATGGAACGGCTCATGGGCGCGTTCGGCCGTCCAGACGCCCCCGGCCAG
>JBCCTE010000252.1:0-5331 GCA_039198915.1 Cyanobacteria bacterium P01_D01_bin.73
GTTGTTAAGTCCCGTTGCCCATAGGACATCGGCACCGACAACTCCCTGATGCTTGAAATTATGGATGGTGTAGCAGACCCGCTGGTCTTTCATGCCGTGGTGAGAGTACATCTCGTAGAGCATCACCGGCAGCAGTCCTGTTTGCCAGTCGTGGCAATGAACAATATCAGGTCGCTTATTGCTTTTAAGGAGGAATTCTAGGGCCGCTTTGCTGAAGAAAGCGAAGCGCATATGGTCATCCAAACCGCCATAATAGTGACCACGATTAAAGAAATTTTCGGCGCTGTGGGGCTCAATAAAGAAGCACAGACGACCGTGGACCCAGCCGCAGTACACCGAAGTATGAATCGCGCCACCGTTCCAGGGAACCCATAGATCCCGGTAGGCTTCGTGCATGCCCCAGACCTGGTCGTAGCGCATGCAATCGTACTTGGGAAGGATGATTTCGACGCAATGGCCACGACCTTCTAGTTCTCGACTCAGTCCATAGACAACATCTCCCAGTCCGCCAGCTTTGATAACGGGGGCACACTCCGATGCGACTTGGACGATGTACATTGGGCTTCCTCAGTAACGGTGTTTGGGAGTTTCAGGGTTGACTTTAAGGTTGGACGAATCGCCGCAACTTTGAAGTTATTAATCTAACGAATTGATAGCTAAACGGGAACAATGCCGTTGGGGCATTTTTGTGCGCTTATTTTTGTGCACTTAGTTTGCGATCGCCATCGTAATTGCGGCCTCGATCCCAGCGTGATCCCAAATTGTGATCCCGACAGGAGCAGTCACTTGCCCTACTAGCTAGGAATAGCTTACTGAGCGAATTTAGATGCGATTATGTCGTCTCTAACTAGGCCTGTCAAATACAAAAATGCAATGGGCTTGATGGGGATTTTTAGACAAAGAAAAACCCACCTTTTTTGAAAAACGGTAGCAAGGCTAACGGACAAATCCGCATATAAAACTTGGTTGCTGTTTGATCTTGCCCGTTGGCGATCGCCATGATCCCAAAGAGAATCTTAGAAGATGGTAATCATGGGGGTTTCGCCCAATTACTTCTTTGAAATCGGTCTAGGATGGGGAACGATAAACGAGGCAGAAATCAAAATAAAACAACATAAGTTGCTGAATTAGCGGGATGCGTCAGACGCTTCCATTTAGGAAAAAGGATGCATGACCATCAGCTAATGTTCGGCGTCAGCGTTCAGCGGGGCTAGATTTTTCAACACTGCATCAGAAATTATCCCCAGTTAATTACCCCAAGAATCTGCTCCAACGTTGCTGCTTCACGGAAAGTTGGACGCTGTTTGAACAAGACCTACGAGATTTAAGCGAGATTTGAGGACCAATTCCTATGGTTGGCGTTTTGACTCAGCAATCTACGGCGATCGCCCTAGAGCGGTATGCCCAAATCCCTAATGTTTCCGGTGACGAAGCGCTAATCGCTAAAATCACCGCCGGCAAAGAGCCCATGTACTTCGGCAAAACGGGCTTAACCCTAGACCAATTTCGCGGCTTAGGCTCCGGGTTTGCCTGCGCCCTGCATATGCACCAGCCGACGATTCCTGCCGGGCAGGATGGCGCTCTGATTTGCAACCTGGAGCACATGTTCAATAACCAGGGAGACGGCGATAATCATAACGCCAGTGTCTTTGCCTGGTGCTACCAGCGCCTGGGTGAGTTTGTGCCACAGCTAGTGGATTCCGGCTGCTCTCCGCGCATTATGCTCGACTACTCGGGCAATTTGCTATGGGGCTTGGTCCAGATGGGGCGCGACGACGTTATCGACAAGCTCAAGCTGATTACCAACGATGACAAGTACTCCGGCGGCGTGGAGTGGCTAGGAACCATGTGGAGTCACGCAGTAGCCCCGTCTACGCCAATCCCCGACCTGAAGCTACAAATTCAGGCGTGGCAGCAGTATTTCGCCGCGATTTTTGGTTCAGAGGCCCTGAAGCGGGTGCGGGGATTTTCGCCCCCGGAAATGCACCTACCGAACCATCCCGACACCCTTTACGAGTACATCAAGGCGTTGAAGGAGTGCGGCTATCAGTGGCTGATGGTGCAGGAGCACTCGGTGGAGCGTCCCGACGGCTCTGGAATTCCCCAGGACGATAAGTATTTACCAAATCGCCTGGTGGCGCGTAATTCTCGGGGCGATGAGGTCAGCATTACGGCGCTGATTAAGACCCAGGGATCGGATACGAAGCTGGTGGCGCAGATGCAGCCTTACCACGAGGCGAAGGGGCGCGGTCAGCAATCCTTGGGCGGTCAATCGGTACCGTCGCTGGTGACCCAAATTGCCGACGGGGAAAATGGCGGCGTAATGATGAACGAGTTTCCTCGGGATTATCCGCCGGTGTGGGAGCAGATTCGTGATGCTGGTGGTCAGGGCACTATCGGGCTTAACGGTACCGAGTACCTGGAGGCGATCGCCGCAATGGGAATTTCTGAAACGGATTTCCCTGAATGTCAGGCGGTGGGGCAGGCGAAAATCTGGCAGCGGGTTGATCCCGGTTCGACAAGTCCTGAGAAGGTTGAGGCGGCGATCGCGGAGCTGAAATCCACCGACCATCAGTTCCATATGGATGGCGCGTCTTGGACCAACGACCTGAGCTGGGTCAAGGGCTACGACAACGTGCTGGAGCCGATGAATGAGCTGAGCGTCAAGTTCCACCAGAAATACGATCGCCTGGTGGCGGAGGATGCCAGCGTTACCCAACGCCAGGATTATCAAGAGGCGCTGTTGTACCTAATGCTGGTGGAGACAAGCTGTTTCCGCTACTGGGGACAGGGCACTTGGACTGATTACGCCCGCGAGCTATACCGCCGAGGTGCAGCCCTGCTGGACTAGAAAGCTGAATTAGCTGAACTAGCTCAGCAAAAAAAACTGGGCTAAAAAAATTGGTAGGGTGTGCTGCCTGTGGCAATACACCCTACCTTTTTGATTTTTGAAAGCTACTTCGGAGTGACTTCTATTTAGCGCTAGCTTTTGCTTTTGCCTTTTCGCCGATCGCACCGCTAGCTTTGCGGGCTCGATCCGATAGGCGATCGGTGATGTAGTCGTAGGCGTCGCGATAGTTGGGAACACCGCGCATCTCTAGACGGCTGCCGTCCTTTAGGGTCAGCACCATATCGCCCCAGAGGCCCAAGCCACGGGGAACGGTGACGACTTTGGCAATTTCTGAATAGATGATGTCCGAGCGATCGCGTCCCATCCAGCCACCAATTACGGTGATGCGGCGGCTAGTGATTCGAAACCGTAGCCATAGGGCACGAACGGCAGCACCCACGGTTAGGGGCAAGCAAATCACTGTGAACCCCAGCAAAACGTTGATAATCAGTTCACCAATGTGGGGGCCGCCTTCGTAATAAACGTCTTCCTTAACGCCCATGAATTACCTCGATTTCGCTAAGTATTGTTTCTAATTCTTGCAGAAACTGGGAATAATGGCATTCCAAAGCGGCATCCCGTGCGGAAATCCGAATATACCAGTTGGGTTCTAGGCGATCGCGCAGGATCACAATGGCGCTGTGGATGCGGCGGCGAATACGATTTCGCACAACGGCACGTTTATGGACTTTCTTGCTAACGGCAACGCCAAATTGTGTGGGGATCGGTGGAGCTGGTGCGTTTGAAACGTCTGAAATATTGTTCGAAGACTTGGACTGGGGCGATCGCTTCAACGCCCACACGGTCATAGTTTTGCTGCGGCGACGAATCCCGTGTTTGCGTAGTTTGTCGAAGGTGTGGCGATCGCGAATGCGATGGACCTTGGGTAATGCCATAGAAGCACACGCCGAACGGTCAGTGGGAAAAGGCTAGACGGCAGAAAAGCTGGAGAAATCGACCTGCAGGGCGGGGGCATTAATAACGTCGCGAAAACGGCCCGATGGCGTGGGAGAGTCCCTAAATTAATGCCCCGTTTCTAAACGCACTGCCAAAAAGCAGCGGTTTCTATGCAGACAGGCGAGCGCGGCCTTTCTTACGGCGAGAGCGGATGGTGTTGCGACCATTGTGGGTGCGCATACGAACGCGGAAGCCGGATACGCGCTTACGTTTGCGGACGGTGCCGCCAAGGGTGCGCTTGGTCATAGCAGGTTTCTCCTAGGTAATGTGGGTGGGCTTATACAGCTCATACAACGAAGCTTGTACAACAAAGATAAAGCGCTCTTATTCAGGCAATTCGTGCAGAATTTCTCAAGTAAAGAATCTGTTCAAAATACTGTGATTAGCGCGATTAAGAATGATATCACGCCGTCTTTCGGAGTATTGCCTAGGATGGTGAAGACTGGGCTATTGGCGAGGGACTCGGGAGCTGATGATGGTGAAGATTGCAGTGGTTGGGGCGGGGCGTTGGGGTACCCATTGGACGCGCATTGGATTAGAACATCCTGACTTTCAACTGGGGGCGGTCGTGGATCCCATTGCCGCAAGCTTGGACCGCATGACGGAGCGCTATGGCGATCGCCCCCTCTGGCAAAACGTAAAGCTTTGTCCCAATTTGGCAGAGGCGATCGCGGCGCAGCCGGAGGACCAACCTTTGGAGGCGGTAATCGTGGCGACTCCGGCGGTGGACCACGTGGGAACGGTGTCCTTTGCGCTAGAGCAAGGGCTGCACGTGCTAGTGGAAAAGCCGGTGACCATGACCGTTGCTGATGGGGAAAAGTTGGCGGCGATCGCCCAGACGCAGCAAAGAATCCTGTGCATCGACCACACCTACCTATTCAACGGAGCCGTCACCGCCGGGAAGGACTTTATCGGCGCGGGCAAGTTGCAGACCCTGCGCTACGGCTATGCCACCCGCACCCACTTTGCCCCGGTGCGCCAGGATGTGGATGTGCTGTGGGATTTGGTGATTCACGACATCTGCATTTTCAATCACTGGCTGGATGATTTCCCGACGGAGGTGTCGGCGCGGGGAATAACCTGGCTCCAGCCGGGAGAATCGGACCTGCCTGCGGTGACCAACGACTATCCGGTGCCAGCCAGTGGTTTAGCGGATCAAACCTGGCTAGTTTTGCGCTACGGGTCGGGCGTGGAAATTACGATTCATCTGTGCTGGTCCAACCCCGATAAGCAGCGGCGGCTGGTGCTGGTGGGCGATCGCGGTGCTTTGGTGTTTGATGATTTACGTGCCGAGCAGCCATTAACCTTCCTGGGCAGTCAGTGGCATCCGGGCGATCGCAATCAAGGACAGCCGCTGTTTCTGCCCGAGGTAGACGAACCTCAGGCTGTGGAGATTAAGCCGGTTGAGCCGTTGAAAGCCGTTGCCGATTGTTTTGTGGAGGCGATCGCCACTGGAAAAACTGACCCACGCAGCTCGGCGGACA
>JBCCTE010000253.1:0-5307 GCA_039198915.1 Cyanobacteria bacterium P01_D01_bin.73
ATCAATCTGCGCCTGGGCTTGCTTCACCATCGTGTCCATATCGACGAACACTTCCGGGTCTAGCGATCGCTCCGCCGCCGTCGCCGGATCCACCAGCGCCACCTGAAGCTGCATCGCAAAACCCCGATACTGCCCCTTTAAAATCATGCCCTCAGACGGCGATCGCTCAGCCATAATCCACTCCCTTAACCACTACAAAAACTTTGCCGCAGAAAATATACCCTGCTCCAAATTACCGCGACTTGGAAACGGAATTACGCCACGGCTAAGAGTTTTGCTGGTCAAAGGCGACACTGGGACAGGCGCGGAAAAATATACTCCAAAGCCGGTCGCTGCTCTTCCACCACTGTCCGCGCGAAGGAACACGCCTCATCGCCACAACCAAAGCGCAAAATATTGCCCGAAAACCAAGCCTGCTCCTGCGGCCAATACCCCAACGGCAAATCCTCATCGTCAACTCTGGGATTAACGCCATACTCACTTTCCAGCCAGCCCACCTCTCGATCAAACGCTCGCCGTACTTCGCGCCGATCCCCAAGCTGGATTATCAACCTTCGCCACCGTCGCCGCTGCACCAAAAAACCGAAGCGATCGCCACTAGCCTGGCGCCATGCTCGGTCAATTCGTTCTAAGCGATCGCAAGGAAACTGCTGAAATCGTCGACCATCCGGCTTATCCATCCCTTCCGTCAAAATTTGCCAAGTCAGTTCATCACCTCGCTGCCAATCCTCTTGCTCCAGCGCTTCCTCTAGCATCTCCAACGTTGGAACCTGCTCTGGCTGAACCTCAGACTGTGCAACTGGTTGTGCCGTAGCAACTGGGGCGATCGCCACCACCTCAGTGCCAATCGCCCCGATTAAACCTACCAACGGTATCCACTTGTGGAGCTTCAATTCGCGCCCCCGCTATGCCCTAAGCGTCTTTTTTCTTTCTTTTTCCAGCGGCGATCGCTCCCAGAGTAAAACCCGCTAGTCCCGGCTTGGATCCAGGCTCCGGCGTGCTGACGATATCACCGTTACCGTAAACCAGCTTCACCTGATAAGCCAGCCGTGAATTGGTTGGTAACGGACCCGCTTCATCCCAGCTCACGATGGACTGCCAGATTCCCGTATCGGCAGGGACCTTTCGTTTATTCCTTACGAAGCCACTGGCAGCACTGCGCTCCCCGAAGCGACGGCCTCTGTCTTGAACAAATATCTACAGGGTCTGTAAATAGCTCAGCAGATCAGCCATATCCTGTGTGTCGGGCTGAAACTGCGGCATTGGAGGCGTTTTGCCGCTTACAACTTGACTGATGAGCTGGTACTGGGACTTGCGATCGCCAACGCCCTGCAAACTCGGTCCTACCCGTCCTGTTGCGTCAAATCCGTGGCAAGTAGAGCAATTCATCAGGAAAATATTACCCCCTCGCTCCACATCGCCCGCCAGTGCCAAAACCCCCTTGACGTAAGGATCAGCCGGCGCAGACCAAACCATAAATCCTGTCGCCAACCCGAGTACCAAAGCCACACTAGCTAAAGTCAGTCCAAGCCATCGAAGGCGGGAACTGTCCTTTGCCTGTTGTGAAATCGTTGAGGGTGCTGAAACTTCCAAATCTAGGTTTACCGATATAAGTTTTCTGAAGAGTTTTTATATGGCTGAAATATGGCTCAAACCACAAGGGAAGCAATCTCAGTGTTTTGCGCGGTATCCAACTCAAGATCCAGGACAGTGATTTCACTGCTGCCGAATATCAAGTCGAACAAAGTATTTACACTAAGAAACAACTTTATTGTAGCTTTACAAAATGCAAGTCTTTGATAAATAACATAACGCAAAAAACGGTTGTTCCCATGCGGGCTCTTACTAAGCCAGGACCTCAGCATAATCAATCGTTTCCTGCAGGATACGTTTCTACACCTTTTTTTTAATTTTTTGCTTTTTCTTGCGGACGCTGCGGATGGTTTGAGGTAAGACGCCCACTAATTGAGCTAGCACGTCGTCGGGGATTTGCTGAACGTCTTGCTTGCGGAAAAACTGTTCAAACTGCTCCAAAATCTTTTGGGCGCGTAGCTGGGTGTTCTCCAGGGATGTTGATCGGCTAACTAGCTTTAGCCACTGCAGTCGGATGCGATAGCCGGTCAAAACTTCGTCGGTGGATTTGGGTTCTACCAATGCCAAATCCCCCAGCGGAATCGCATGTTCGCAGTCGAAATCTAAGGGCGTGCCAACCACTGCGCCTGGCCCTGCGAATTCCGCGGAGTATCTGTTTAGGATGATGACCCCGCCCGCCTTGCGGCTGTTGATGATTTGGCAAGGTCCGCTGCGAATTTGCTCAATCAAAGAGGAAGAAGATTCGTTCACCGGGCGTTAGAAGCTGGGGTAAGACTGGATTCAAGGCCTACACATACGCACTGCTTAACACAAATGCCAGAGATTTATTCCGGGAATCAGTCGTGGCATTTTTGAGTAAAGCGCCGAGCAGGGGCAGATGCACGGAAAACGCTACACGTACTATCTAAACGTAAGAGGACGGGCAATGTCCAAGGGGGGAATTACTGAATTTGGCTCAAAACTTGATTCAGGAAGCTCAGCTTCGCATTTGTCTTGCCCCCACAAGTTTACGCTTAGGCCGATGCGAATGCAGTTATACAGGGATCACCATGCATATCATGCATATATTGAACTGCTTCATCAATCTCCTGCAGTCTGGGGCAGCTCAAGGTGTGATGCTGTCGTCGAGTTTCTTGCACATAAGCAGTCGTCGCGATCGCCCCAGCAGCCGACTAAACCAATCGGCAAGGGCCGCTTCCGTGTGATAGCCCGCTTCACGGTAGAGTTGTCGAGCCGCTTGATTGTCTTCCAGGACGTGTAGGTGGATGGACGTAAATCCCCAGCGTTTGGCGAAGTGTTCGCACTCTTGCAGCAATGCCGTGGCGATGCCCTGTCGCCGATGGGATTTGGCGATCGCCAGATTGGAAATGTACAGGTGGGAGGGATCTCGCCATCCCAGGGGGAATTGCGATCGCGCGGCAATCTCGACGGTTCCGATTACGGTTGCATTGTGCTGCTTTTCCCATGGCGATTGTTGGTTCTTCGGTCGCCAAAAGCAGGATGAGGCGATCGCTGCAGGAAATGGGGAGCGCTGGGAAGAGGTATCGGCTGTTGCGGATACAGTTGGCGTATCAATTGGCGTATCAATGGCAGTCAAGCATGCGTAGTGTTGGCTGGGCTGCCGCAAACGATGGCTGAGGTCTTCATGAATGCCCGCCCGCAGCAGTGGATATAACCACCCCAGCCAGCCCGTAGGCTTATGAAAGCTTGCCGCCAATAAATCCGACACGGTGGCAATGTCTTTCTGATGCGCCACGCGAATATTAATCGACGGGCTGGGACGACGAACTGAGGTGGGGGTAGTGGTTGGGTAGGTCGGCGAAGGTGGCATGGGAGCGGGGGTGGCAAGGCTTTGGGATGGGGGGGAAGCAGTTTCGTTGGGGGATGTTAAACCATGTCCTACTACTGCGCTTCGAAGGATAGTTCCTGCTGTAGGGGGCGGATGAGGGATGATCGCCCTACCAGGGTGACAGATTTTCCCTGCCACTTCACAAAAATTCGCCCGGTGGTCCACCGCTGCCAGGACGATCGCCGGTAGCTTTGGAAGTTGCCTTCTGCCTTGAAGTCTGAGTCGAGTTCGTAGCCGCGATCAATCAGCCAAGCGTCTAGCTTCTTGCGCAGAGCTTTGGGGTTGCTGGCGGCGATCGCAAATTCGACGGTGCGGTTGAAGTAGGTAGCCACTGCGCCAATCAGGAACCCCACAGGAACTGCGCTTTGGAAGGATATGCCGCTGAAGGGGCTTTCGTGGAGTACCTGGGCACCAACGATGGCGGCGATCGCCATGGAGCCAGCGGAATAGTACAAAAAGACAACGATGACACTGGGACCCAGTTGATTCATGGCTAAAGCCCGGTAAACCTTACAGGCAGGTTACCAGGCGAATTCCAGCTATTGCAGCCCGATTTCACGAATAGTTAGCTCATACAGCTAGCTCATGGTCAGCCGAGCCGCCGGGGAACCCCACCGTATTTTTCGGACCGCCGCACCCACACCGAGCCCCTGTTTATCTACAATTTTGACCATAGCCAAGGAAGTTTTCTCCGGCAGTTTGCCACCACGGAGCCTAGCCAACGATGCAACCTAACGATCCCAATAAGTTCACCACCAAAGCCTGGGAGGCGATCGCCCGCTGTCCCGATTTAGTGAAGCAGGCAAACCATCAGCAGCTTGAGTCCGAGCATTTAATGAAGGCGCTGTTGGGGCAGGAAGGGCTGGCGAGCAGCATTTTGACGAAGGCGGAAGTGCCGGTGCAAAGGGCGCGGGACTACACTGAGCAATTTATCGATAAGCAGCCGAAGGTGAAGGGCTCGGGCACGTCGGTGTATCTGGGGCAGAGTTTGGATCAGACTCTGGACCGGGCGGAAAAGGCGAAGCTGAGCATGGGCGATGAGTATATTTCCATCGAGCATTTGCTGCTGGGATATGCTCTGGACAATCGTTTTGGTAAAGGATTTTTCAAGGAATTTCGTCTGGATGAAAATAAACTGAAGGAGGCGATTCAGCAGGTGCGAGGTAATCAAACGGTGAGCGATCGCGATCCCGAGGGTAAGTACGAAGCTTTAGAAAAATACGGTCGCGATTTAACGGATTGGGCTCGCCAGGGCAAGTTGGATCCGGTGATTGGGCGGGATGATGAAATTCGCCGTACTATCCAGATCTTGTCCCGACGAACGAAGAATAATCCGGTTCTGATCGGTGAGCCTGGCGTTGGTAAGACAGCGATCGCAGAGGGACTAGCCCAGCGCATTGTGGCGGGGGACGTGCCGGAATCGCTACAGGGTCGACAGCTTATTGCCTTGGATATGGGAGCATTGATTGCCGGGGCGAAGTATCGCGGCGAGTTTGAAGAGCGGCTGAAGGCGGTGCTGAAGGAAGTTACCGATTCTGCCGGGCAAATTATTTTGTTTATCGACGAAATCCATACGGTGGTGGGTGCTGGGGCGACTCAGGGTGCGATGGATGCGGGCAACTTGCTGAAGCCGATGTTGGCGCGGGGTGAGCTGCGCTGTATTGGTGCGACGACCCTGGATGAGTATCGCAAGTACATCGAAAAAGATGCGGCGCTGGAACGGCGTTTCCAGCAGGTGTTCGTGGATCAGCCGTCGGTGGAGGATACGATTTCCATTCTGCGGGGGCTGAAGGATCGCTACGAAACTCACCACAACGTGAAAATCGCTGACAGCGCTCTGGTGGCGGCGGCGACCTTGTCTACGC
>JBCCTE010000254.1:0-5302 GCA_039198915.1 Cyanobacteria bacterium P01_D01_bin.73
AGCAGACGAATTTGAGCGGCGATCGCGTTACTGCTAGGGCGTTTTTTGTTGCCCCACAGCGCCTGATAGATATCGTTGTGGGTCAGGACCTGCTGGGGCGATCGCAAGAACAGTGCCAGCAACTGAGTTTCCTTCGCTGACAGTTCAATCGCCCGCCCGTGGTGGTGAGCAATGCGATTGCGCACGTCCAATTTCAGATTCGTTTGTGGGTCAGTGATTGGCGAGTTGTCTTGCTCAGAATCTTGAGACGAGGATGGGGACGGGGAATTCTGAAACTGAGGGTCTGGGGTTTGGAGTTGCGATCGCCGAATCAGAGCCCGCACCCGCGCCAAAAGCTCCCGTAGCTCAAAGGGTTTGACGAGATAGTCATCGGCTCCAGCGTCTAACCCTTGCACCCGATCATCAATCGTATCCTTCGCCGTCAGTAGCAAAACCGGCGTCGCCAGCCCCTGATCCCGCAGCCGCTGGCAAAGATCTACACCGCTGAGTCCCGGCAACATCCAATCCAAAATGAACAGGTCGTAGCTATCGGCGATCGCCTGACTATATCCCTCCGTTCCATCACCAGCCACCACCACCTCGTACCCTTCACGCTGCAATACTCGACCCAGAGAATCGGTCAGCGCCACCTCGTCATCCACCAACAGTAGCTTTGCCATGGTCTGGTCGCCCGGACTCAGCGGGAATTCGACATCCAAAACCAAAACTGGAATTTAAGGATTCTTGCCCTAATCTCCAAATCTAGCCGTGTTTGAAATTGTATCCTGCTCCAATGTTTCCTAATGAAGCGAGAACTAAAGACACTAGATGTTGAGGCAACTTAAGCCGGTAAGCCCAACACCTTGCGCAGCGCATTCAAGGGCGATCGCATCCTTCGGCGCGCCTTCAGTGCATTAAACGGCGCGTAAAAACACCTTGCAATGCATCAATACGTTCTGGTCTTCCGGTACGGCGGTTCCGCCAAAAAATTGCTAATCTGCGACTAGGCCCTTTGCGCGGGTTTTGCACCTTTGAGATTCTTGGGCACCCTATCAGTAGATTTGGAAGTTGGCTCGCAGCTAGCCGTTTGTAAACGCAGCATCAATTGCCAAGGCCGTCTTCCAATCCAAAAGAGGTATGCCGTAGGGACTAAGTTGTTGATCCCGATCGCCAATGGATATTGCGGGACTGGGCAGTTGCATCCTGCACTTCCGACGCCGCGTCTGCGCATCTTACGCGTCTATGCATCTTATACAGAAGCGCCTTCGAGAGTTTGTCGCGTTGCGGCGCGCAACCGATAGCTTTGTGATCAGGTTCGTTAAATACCAGGAGGAACAACACTATGGGACTTTTTGATCGCGTCAGCCGGCTGGTTCGGGCTAATGTCAACGACATGGTGAGCAAGGCCGAAGATCCTGAAAAAATCCTTGAGCAGTCAATCATCGACATGCAGGAGGATTTGGTGCAAATGCGCCAGGCGGTGGCTAAGGCGATCGCAGCCCAAAACCGCATGAAGCAGCAATATACCCAGGCGCAAAACGAAGCGAATCAATGGCAACAGCGAGCCCAGCTAGCGTTGCAAAAAGGTGACGAAAGTCTAGCGCGTGAGGCCCTGACCCGGAAAAAAGGGAAAGCCGACGCCGCCAGCTCTTTGCAGGGGCAGCTAGATACTCAAACCACATTGGCGGACAAGCTTAAGCAGAATCTGGTGGCGCTGGAGAGCAAAATCTCTGAAGCGAAAACTAAGAAAGATATGCTTAAAGCCCGAGCAACAGCGGCGAAGGCAAACGAGCAACTACAAAGCTCCCTAAGCTCAATGAATACCAACAGCGCCATGGCAGCCTTCGAGCGCATGGAAGAGAAGGTGCTGGAAATGGAGGCGCGATCGGAAGCCGCAGCAGATTTGGGCGGGGCATCCCTGGAAAGCCAGTTTGCAGCCTTGGAATCTTCGGGCGATGTGGATGATGAGCTGGAGGCGATGAAGGCACAGATGCTGGGTGGATCTAGCTCTGCGGGGTCTTTGCCTGCTGGCGATACTCCCCAGGCGACGACGCCCCAGGACGCCGCGGTTGATGCGGAGCTTGAAGCACTGCGCCGTCAAGTCAACGAAGGCTAATACGTTTGGGAAGAAGCGTCTGGGAAAGGCATCTGGGTAAAGCCACCTGGACACGAAGATCTGGGCAAACAGGACAGTCGGCAGTGAGGGTGAGTTGTTTTTGATACATTAGAATGCGTTGAGACCATTCCCAAAACGATTTAATTGGGTGAATCTACTGCCCGAGGCGGTCTTCCCTACCTCCCCTCCATTAAGGTTTTCTGCTCGACCTTGCGGTAGAAAAAGTTCAACGGGTTTATGTTCTATTCCCTACCTGCGGCAGTGCCTCCAAGTCTATGACTCTTAATCCCTTAGAGCGCTATCAAAAGATCCGTGACACGATCACGACGATCGCCGAATCAGCGGAGGTTTTGATAGGTCACTTAGTCGCAGAGGGAAAGAGAGAGGTCGCGCCCGAGATTGCCCAGATGATCGCCCATACGGCGGTAGCGTTAACTGACGATGCGGTTAGCCAGTCGGAAAAAAGCAGGACGAAGTCTTCCCCGCTTCGCAATGGGGAAAAGTCATCACGGGCGATCGCCTGCCAGTCCGGCTGCGATTGCTGCTGCCATCTTCACGTCCCTGCTTCTAAGCCGGAGATCCAGCTGCTGCTGCGTCACCTGCGCCGTAGCCTGACCCAAAAAGAGCAGGACGACCTGCGTGGGCGCATTGAGAAAACTTCACAGCGGATAACGAAGGTAAGTCATCGCGATCGCCTGTCTCGAAAAATTCCCTGTATCTTTTTGAAAAACGGGCAATGCCTGGTCTATCCGGTACGTCCAGCGGCCTGTCGAGATCACAATTCCATAGACCTCAGCGCCTGTGAAGACAGTTTCAACTCCGGCAAGTGGTCTGCTCCGAGTAACGATCAGCACAACCTGGTGGCCAACAGCGCCACTATGGCGATTTCCCAAGCTTGCACAGCCTTTGAGTTCGACTGTTCCTTCGGAGAGTTGCACGCTGAACTTCTAGTGGCGCTGGATCCCGACGCAACCTTTGATCTCCACCATAGCGATCCCTGGCACACGCCTGAGGATTTGGATGATGCCATGTTGCCGACGGTGCTTTGGGAGGCGCCACAGTCAGAGCCAGAAACCGCCATCTCCAATTTGCCCAGCCGTCCAAAAACTGCGTTTACCGGCATCCCATCAAAACTATCCGCCCCCTTCTCAAGTCACAGCCTGTCGAAGGAGGTCGTTCAAGACCTCACCAGTGACCTGATTCGGGAGTTAGCCCATAAACCCAATCCGGCAGCTGATGCGATCGCCGACTGGGGAAGCATGGAAGAGCCTGAGGAAAGCGACAACCTCAGCATCTTTAGAAACCCCATCAGCGCATGTTTTTCGGACATGCCCGATCATCTCACTGAGGATTACCAGAGTCGCCCCACTTACAGCACCAACCGATTCAGCGTCAGCAAGCCTCAAACGGGGCGCAGCGTTACCGGCACTCACGAGCTTGACGATGCTGAAGTGGAAGATTTAATTCAGGAGATGGTTATAGAAATTGCCAAAGAAGGCAGCGAAGACGAGGCGCAATCAGCTTTCCCCTCCATCGACTTTTTGACTGACGACGACAGCGGTAAGGGAGGATTCTGGCGTGGTTAGGACTGCCTGTCAGGTGATGATTTCTCCCAATGCTTTCGGCTCTTTGGAATTACGGCACCTTACGATCAAAAAAAACGCCAGGGCAGCGACAAAACGTAACCCTGGTGCTTTTTTGGGATTCTTTTTCTACTGTCGGCTCTTAAGCGTCTTCCTTCATCCAGCTAAACATTGCCCGTAGGTCCTTACCGACCTCCTCGATGGGGTGCTCAGCTTCCCGGCGGCGCATTGCAGTAAAGCCGGCCTTACCGGACTGGTTTTCAACCACAAAGTTGCGAGCGAAGGTTCCAGTTTGAATGTCGCTCAAAATTCGCTTCATTTCCGCCTTGGTCTCATCGGTGATCACCCGAGGACCGCTAACGTAGTCACCGTACTCAGCGGTATTGGAAATGCTGTCACGCATTTTTGCCAAGCCGCCTTCAACCACCAAATCAACAATTAGCTTCACTTCGTGGAGGCACTCGAAGTAGGCAAGCTCTGGCTGGTAGCCCGCTTCCACCAAGGTCTCAAAGCCCGCTTTAATTAGGGCGCTCAAACCGCCACACAGCACCGCCTGCTCACCAAACAGGTCCGTTTCCGTTTCTTCCCGGAAGGTGGTTTCCAAGACGCCACCACGGGTGCCGCCGATTCCCTTTGCGTAGGCCATGGCGGTATCACGGGCTTGACCAGATGCGTCTTGGTAAACCGCGAATAATGCGGGAACTCCTTGCCCCTGTTCATACGTCCGACGAACTAGGTGACCAGGTCCCTTGGGGGCAATCATGACCACGTCCACATCGCTGGGGGGCACGACTTGACCGAAGTGAATATTGAAACCGTGGGCGAAGGCAAGAACTTTGCCGGCGCTTAGGTGGGGTGCAATTTCAGTGGTGTAGATGCTTTTCTGGACTTCATCCGGCATCAGGATCATCACGAAGTCGGCTTTGGCAGCAGCTTCGGCAACGGGCAATACCGTTAGACCTTCTGCTTCGGCTTTGGCGATCGATTTACTGCCTTCGTAGAGACCAACAATAACGTTAACGCCGCTGTCTTTTAGGTTGAGGGCATGGGCGTGACCTTGGGAACCATAGCCAATAATGGCGACGGTCTTGCCGTTCAGCAGCAGGTCGAGGTTAGCATCATTGTCGTAATACATTTTGGCCATAAAAGTCGTCTCCTTAGCCGTCTCTTTGACAGAGGGCGATTGATAGTCTGCAAGCTTTTAATCCTAGCGCAATTTGGTCTAGCGTATTTTGGATTAGAACGTAGGGGTGGCTGGGTGAATCTGTTGGGGTAACTGCCTGGGTTTGGCTGAATTCCCTGGGTAGGTTTTATGCCTTAGCTTCTTGCGGAGATGTTGCGCGATTATTGCGCGGTTTTCGACTTTTACTTTTGACCGAGTTTTTTAATTTAGTTGTTTTGGTTGGGCGGTTTAGTGAGGTTGTTTTATGGGCACTGTCGTTACTCGTACTGAGGGTCCGGATGAGTTCATGGTGGGTCATGATACGGCGGTGCTGGGGCTGGGAGGGGATGATACTCTCAGGGCGCTGGGTCAGAATGTTGTCCTGGTGGGGAATGAGGGCAATGAGGTCCTGTTTGGCAGCGCATTTGATGATGTATTGGGGGGGAGCGAGGGAGACAATAC
>JBCCTE010000255.1:0-5301 GCA_039198915.1 Cyanobacteria bacterium P01_D01_bin.73
ATTTTGGTGCCCGCCATCAAAAATTACTACGACGGCAATGTTGCGGCGCAGCAAGATGAAGCGATGCGCAGCTGTGGCATGGCGGCGCAGACGATTATGCTGGCGGCGAAGGCGATGGGCTATGATTCTTGCCCCATGGACGGATTCGATTTTGATGCGGTGGGCAAGCTGATTAACCTGCCGGAAGACCACGCCATTTCAATGTTTGTGGTGGTGGGCAAGCCTGTGAAGCCGGCGTGGGACCGACCGGGACAGTTGCCGTTGAAGGATGTGGTGATTCGCGATCGCTTTTAGGATCCTCACCCTGTAAAGATGCTCCAATTTGCCCTGACCAGTGCCCTTGCGCCTTGGGAACAACTGCCGGCGATCGCCATTTCACTAGTAATGGGCGGCTCCGTCGGCAGTTTTTTAAATGTGGTGGTGTATCGGCTACCGGCGAGGCTGTCGTTGCTGTATCCACCGTCCCGATGCCCCAAATGTCTGCACGGGTTAGGACCGACGGAAAATGTGCCGGTGTTCGGCTGGCTGTGGCTGCGGGGGAAGTGTCGCCATTGTGGCGTCAAAATCTCCCCTCGCTATCCGCTGGTGGAAGCGGCGACGGCGCTGCTGTTTTTGCTGGTGACCTGGCAGTTTGGACTGACGTTGCAAACCCTGGCGTACTGGTTCTTTGTGTCGCTACTGGTGGCACTGGCGCTGATCGACCGGGATACGCTGACTTTGCCGAACCGGTTAACGGAGCCGGGATTGGTGATGGGTTTGGTGGCGCAGACGGGGTTGGGATATCTGGCAAATCAGGAAATTATTGAAGCAGGCGCTGGCTTGCTGGGCGGCTTGCTGGCGATGGCGCTGGGGATTTGGCTATTTCGAGGAATTTCGTTTTTTGGGGCGATCGCCTTCCGCAAACCGGCAATGGGGGCGGGCGATGCCAAGCTAGCGGCGATGATTGGGGCGTGGCTGGGGTGGAAGCTGTTGCTTATTACCAGTTTTCTCGCCTGCGCCTACGGAGCCTTTATTGGCGGTGGGGCGATCGCGGTGGGCTTACTAAGACGCGGCGAGCCCATGCCCTTCGGTCCCTTTTTGGCATTGGGGGCGCTAACGGCAATGCTGTGGGGTAATGATTTGTGGGCCGCGTACTGGATGTTTTTTACCGGCACCTAGCTTTAGTCGGAGTTTTAGTCGGACTTCGGTTTTTCCAGGGGCTGTGGCGATGATCGCTTCCAAAGGTCGGGAAAAGCCTGTTCAATTGCTGTACCCGTTGTGTAAACGGCGATCGCCACCGTGAACCACTTAATTTGATTACTATCACCCGACAGCGCCATCGTTTCGTTAATCAAGCCGGTCACCCAGCGCATCACGGCGATTAAGCCGAACAACAGCCAGCCCAGCTTGCCATAGCGTCGCCAAACCCATACGCCAGCGCCCCCCGCCACAACCGGCATCCAGCCGTGCAGCCACTGCAGTCCCACATCCAAGCCGTTAATTGCCGATTCCATCGTCGCTCCCGTTCCAAATGCCCAAAACCACGCTTCCGCGCTTCTAGCTTCCACGCCTCTATTAGTTTTAGGGTACTCCGATGCCGTCGATCTACTCCTAGACTAGATACACTCAGTGGCAAGTGTTAGCGGCAATTCACTGCTCAGACCACTGATTAAACGGCTTCTCAAACCGCTTACTGGATGGCTTAGGGGACTTGGATGAACGGACAAGCTTTGCATAAACAAGCTTTAAAAGATGATCGCCAGGATGAGTTGACTTGGGCGGTGGAGGGCGATCGCTCCGAGCTGGATTTGACGGGACTGGAGCTGGAGGCGTTGGACCGGGCGATGATGCGGCGGTGTTTGGCGTTGGCGCGGCAGGCGTGGGGACGGACGGCACCGAATCCCCTGGTGGGGGCAGTGGTGTTGCAGAATCGGAAAATTGTGGGGGAAGGATTTCATCCCAAAGCCGGGATGCCCCACGCAGAGGTCTATGCCCTTAAGGAGGCGGGGACGCAGGCAAGGGGTGCGTCTGTCTATGTCTGTCTAGAGCCTTGTAATCACTACGGTCGCACTCCCCCTTGTTCTCAAGCCCTCGTAGATGCCCAAGTGGGTCGGGTGATCGTGGGGATGGTGGACCCCAATCCTAAGGTGGCGGGCGGCGGCATTAAGCGATTGGAAAATGCGGGCATCCCTGTCACCATCGGCGTGGAAGAGGCGGCGTGCCAGCTACTGAACGAACCCTTTGTGCACCGCATTCGCCACGGTCGCCCTTTCGGCATTTTGAAATACGCCATGACCCTGGACGGCAAAATTGGCACCACCAGCGGCAATAGCGCTTGGATTACCGACACCCCGGCGCGATCGCACGTGCATCATCTGCGAGCTGGATGCGACGCCATTATCGTTGGCAGCAACACGGTCCGCCGTGATAATCCCCACCTCACCAGCCACAGCGACACCGCCCACAATCCCGTGCGAGTTGTGATGAGTCGTCAGCTTGAGCTACCGAAAACCACCGAGTCGGGCGATCGCCTCCACCTGTGGGACACAGACCTGGCGGACACCACGGTACTAACCCAAAACGGCGCCAACCCAGAATTGCAAGCTTGGCTGCGGGATCAGGGCGTAACGGTTACGGAGCTTGATGCCGTAACCCCCGATGCAGCGATGGAATATTTGGGGGATTCTGGTGCTCTGTCGGTGCTGTGGGAGTGTGGGGGGACGCTGGCGGCTCAGGCGATCGCCCAGGGAGCCGTGCAAAAGATCCTGGCTTTTATTGCGCCCAAAATTGTCGGCGGCACTACCGCCCCCATCCCCGTCGGCGACTTGGGTATCACGACCATGACCGAGGCGCTGACCTTAGATCGAATGGGAATTCAGCAAATTGGAACCGACTGGATGATTACCGGCTATGTGCCTGCCGGAAGCAACTCCAAGTCATTCCGTTAGCTAAGTTTCGCTAGGTCGTTTGACTTGCTGTAGGGACGGCACGTTCGTAGCAGGATTTGAGCCAGCGTTCCAGCGCAGGAGGTTTGGCGGTGAAGCTTACGGTAAAACCAGGGGTGGTGGGACCGCTTCCTTTGGTGCTAACGGGTTTGACGGCGATAACTTTGCCATAAACCTCGCGATCGCTCTCGCTCCATTCGTCCATAATCGCGTCGCTGTCGGCGTCAACCAACATTTTGATATTGCTGCGATCGCCCGGCAGCCTGACGCCGTTGGGGTCAGTTTCGTCAACGATAGCGCCGGGGCTAAGCTCAATTTCAGCACCCTTGTCCGACAGGGCAATAATTTCAGCCTCGTACTGGCGATCGCCCACGTGCTTACCATCCAAAAGCTGATAGGTCAGCAAAATCGGCAGCGCCAGGGGCACAAACTCCTCCTCCTCTGATGCCAGAGACAAATTATAGGTACCACCAACGCCGCTAATGTCGTAGATGGTCATGGGCTTTTTCACCCCCTTAGGCTGCACCTGCTGGGTGCCGCGAACCTTGGCAAACTCTTCACCGCCCGCCATTTTGATGGTTTCTTCGGTGACCAGAATTTGACCGCCGATGGTGTAGGACTCGACTCGGTAAGTTAGGTTCATCGCTGATCCAACCGCGCCGTACTTGGTGCGCTTTTGGGAGCCAATGTTGCCGACAACCACTTCCCCGGTATGGATACCGATGCCCATTTGCAGTGGCTGATACCCCATGGCGGTCATTTTTTCGTTGACGGGTTTCATCGCCTGCTGCATGGCGATCGCGCAGGCCAGCGCCCGCTGGGCATCATCGTCACGGGAAATGGGAGCCCCGAAAAACACCAGAATGCCATCCCCCATAAACTCATCAATGGTGCCGTTATGGATCGTGATGGCATCTGCCATATATTCCAGATACAGGTTGAGAATTTCAATTACTTTTTCGGGGGGCAGCCGCTCAGCGGTGGCAGTAAAGCCCCGCAGGTCTGAGGTCAAAATAGTGATGCTGCGGCGATCGCCTCCCAGGGTCGCCCCCTCGGGATTTTCCAAAATAGTTTGGACCACCTCAGCGGTGAGATAGCGTCCAAAGGTTTCTCGAATTTTGCCGGCGCTTCTGGCGAGATACATACCCACCCCAGCCGCTCCCAGCACGTAGCCCACCACCGGGGCTTCCAAGGGAATCCATAGCCCGCTATTGAAAGCGATAATCGTCGTGCCAAACAGGGTGCTCAGGCTGACAATAATTCCGACGCCTCCCGCCAGAAACACCATTTGGCGAGTGTCGGGCAGCCGCAAAATCCAGGTTAACGTCGAGCTAACTAATACCCAAAGAACCACCCACAGGTGCTCCTGCCACTCCGGCAGTGAGCGAATCATCGTGCGATCATCCAGCGCCGCGCTGATAAGCTGACTGACCAAGTGGGCGTGAATTTCCACCCCCGGCGTTTTCTTCGCCAGCTCCAACCAGCCACCGCTGTAGGGAGTAAACAAAAAGTCGCCGCCGCTTTCCGCCGTGCTTCCGATGAGAATTACGCGATCGCGCGCCCAGTCTTCAGACAGCGCACCGTTTAGCACATCCGCCATGGACACCACCTCAAAGGGCTGTTCCGCAGCGCGATAGTTAATCAGCACTTGGAAGCCATCGTCTTCGGCACGAATATAGGCACCGTCATTTTCCTGGAACGGCCAAAACTCAGCGTTTCCTAAGCGTAGCCCCCAAGGATCCGTCTCCTGGATCGCTTCGAAACTTGCCTCTTCCTCCGCCAGGTAGGACAGCGCTAGGTACATCGCAAAGCTATAGACCTGCTCGCCGTTGACGTCGTTGGCATAGATAAAGCCCCGCCGCACTTTGGTATCGCCGTCCTCCAACAGGTCGTTCATTCCCACCTGCCCTTTCTCCTGGAGAATCGGCGGCGGCGAGACCCGATCCCGTTCAGTTTCACCAATAATTTTGGAAATGCCAAAGACATTGTCTAGGCGTCTGAAGACCGCATCTAGCCGCCCAGCATCTTCTCCAGTTCTGACATCCTGGGTTTTAACGTCTCGGTAAATATCTAGCCCGATCGCCCGAGGCTCCATCACCGCCAGCTTGTCGAGCAAATCCGCATACACGTCATCGGGAACAATGCTCTGCCCAATCTGTTTCAGGGTGCGATCATCGACGCTGACGATAGCAATTCGCTTGTCCCCTTCCTCCTTGGGACGCTGTCGCATTAGCCAGTCGTAGGCTTCCCATTCTCCACCCTGTAGCAGTCCAATATGGTGCGCCCCCAGAACCAGACCGGTGGCGATCGGTGCCACAACCAGGATGCCCCGACAACTCCACAGCCAGCGTTTGACGGTTTTGAACAGGGTTTTCCG
>JBCCTE010000256.1:0-5281 GCA_039198915.1 Cyanobacteria bacterium P01_D01_bin.73
TTCACATTGTGCTGATTAATTTCCGCCCAGATTCAGCAGGCGGATCCCTATCGCGAAATAACGGTGGGAGTGTTGCCGTCCACGGCGGAAATTAATCAGCACAATGTGAATTACTTTGGGGCGCTGGCGGACGGTCAAATCCATGGGCGACAGGTGGGGGTGGACCCGAAGTTTGTGGCGGCGGATGGAGGGGCGCTGGATTGGTTTTTAACGAAAAGCGGCAATCAGGGATCCCTGCGGCGACAGTCAAAGCGGGAAGCCCAGGCGGCGCTGGTGGATTTGGTGAAAAATGGCGGCGATTTTGAGCGGGTGGCGCGGTGGGAGCTGAGTGATGAAAGCGAGATGTTTTTGTTTGGGCGATCGCGGCGATCATCCACAGTAAAAGCAATCAATCAAAATCCGCAGCGGGTGAGTTTGGCTACCGTGACTGTGCCGCAGCAGGTGCCGCCGGGGGTGCCTTTTGCGGTGACTTACGGATGGGAAGGACCGTGGGAAGCGCTACAGGAAGGATTGATTTCGCTGACCTGGAGTTTGGTGGATGCGGTGGACTCCGAGGGACGGACGAGTTGGATTGATGATCGGGCGATCGCCCAGGGAGATTTATTTGGCAATCAAACCGATGGTTTTCTGGTGAGCGATTCCACTGCCACCCTGCCGCCGCCTAATTTAGTTCCCGGTGAGTATCGCGTCGAAGGCACCTATATCAACAGCAGAACTGGAGAAACTTACGCTTTGGAGGCGCCGGATACAACGGTGACGATTAATCCGGCAGCGGCTCCTCAAGCAGCTCCTGAGTTAGACCGGGTGGCGCAGTTGCGTTTGTTGGCGCTGCGTTTGCGGCTGGGAATACCGGAGTTTGACGGCATATTTGAGGAAATTGGGCGGATTAATCAATACGATCCTGGGCAGTCCTACACCGAGCAGGCAGCGATTCTAGCTCGACAGCGTTTGGAAGACGAACCGGATCGTTTATCCCACCTGTACTTGCTGGGGTTGGCGGAGGTGTTGCAGCGTAATGCTCCGGCCGCCATTGAAGCTTTTGAGGCGATCGCCCAACTTGACGCTGAAAATCCCTATGCCCACGCCTATCTCGCCTTTGTTAATCTCTACGACTTTCAGGCGGGGGCGGCTGAAACTGCCATTGAAAAAGCCCTGGCGCGATCGCCTGATCAGCCAGAGTTTCGCTTAATTCGCGCTGCTGCCCGACTATTGCGACTCAACCTAGTAGGAATGTGGGCTGACCTACAGCAAGGGCTGACGGCGCTGGATGGCTAGGAGCTAATGGGAAGAGGAATTGCAATTAGCCAGAATTGGTCATCATCGGATGTCGCCCCTTCCTCACGCCCTAGACACCCCACCAGCGGGGAGGACCATTCCACTAAAATTTCGTGAAACTGCGATCGATCCAGCGATAGCTTCGGGCGCGATCGCTTGTAGGCTTCATACAGCATTAGGGTGGAGGCGCGATCACCCCGTATCCGCTTAAACGCATTGCGCACGCGCCCGAGCACGTCCCAACGAGTTGCTAGCGCTGCGGACACATCGCCACCGCCTAGACTTCCCATGGAGCAGCACGGATTGGAAAGCGACGAGCTGGGAGAGCCATCCTCTTCTGTGCGTTTAATTGCCACGAAGTTTAGGCAATTTTCCACCTCGTGCAGACTCTCATCAGACATTGTCTGAAGCCGTGCCATAATCCTTTCACGCTGCGTCATTCTGTCTACTCCACGAAGTACCCCACGCATTGCAGCTAACTCCTGTACTCAATTAAGTCGCTAACGATTTGCTAGCGGTTTACCAATGAAAAGACTGGGTGGACAAGACCGGACGTCCCGAGTTGGACTCGGTTGTGTAGTAGGCTGAAGCACGCTGATAGGTAGATGGCTTCCCGATGACTTCCTGACCGGTCAAACTTAGGATTGACAGCGTAGTTTACTGCTGATGAACTTTGGCAGGATGCTCCCTTAACTCTGTTGTAGCGCTCTTTAGTTCAGCCGGGACAAATCGTGAAAATGATCACGTAAACTACATTGTGCCTTCGGTAACTCTCAATCTAAAGATAGGAAGCCCACAACCGCTTCCAGTTTTAACAACAGTTAAAAGACGATAGATTGCATTCATATTAATTTTGTCACCTACAAGATTACCTGCGATCGCCCATTCTTTTGGGACCAATTTTTTACCCTAACTTCACGGGAATTTCACACTCAAACGTCACAGTAACTAGACTCAACTGTTCCTTCTATGTCTGCCTCTACTTCTGCTTCGAATTCAACATCATTTGATTGGCTAAATCGCGGTACAACCGAAATTTTTCCCGACCAGCCGGAGTCAGAGGATCCTAACCAAAACTTAGCCCAGCGGATTATTCAGAGCGATCGCCCCCTGCGCGTCAAGCTAGGCATCGACCCCACCGGCACTGATATTCACCTGGGGCACAGCATTGCCTTCCGTAAGCTTCGCGCTTTCCAGGATGCTGGACATACCGCTGTGGTGATTATTGGGGATTTTACGGCGCGTATCGGGGATCCAACCGGTAAATCGGAAGTGCGCAAACAGTTGACGGAAGAGCAGGTTAAGCACAACGCCCAAAGCTATTTGGATCAGCTACGTCCGGTGCTGGATTTTGAAACGCCGGGTCGGTTGGAAATTCGCTACAACTCCGAGTGGCTATCGAAGCTGGACCTCAGCAAAGTCCTGGAGCTGCTGGCGTCCATGACCGTGGGGCAGATGCTGGCAAAAGAAGGGTTTGCCGAGCGATTTGGGCAGGAAGCGCCGATTTACTTGCATGAGTTTCTGTACCCCCTAATGCAGGGCTACGACTCGGTGGCGGTGGATGCAGATGTGGAGTTGGGAGGTACGGACCAAAAGTTTAATTTGGCGGTGGGACGCGACCTGCAACGGCTGTTTAAGCAAACGCCTCAGTTTGGATTGTTGGTGCCTATTTTGATTGGTACCGACGGTATTCAAAAAATGTCTAAATCTTTGGGCAATTACGTGGGCTTGTCTGAGGATGCGCTGACGATGTATTCCAAGCTGGAGAAAACTCCCGATGACCAGTTGGCGACTTACTTTGAACTGTTGACCAAGCTGCCCTTGGATGGACTGCCGGAAAATCCTCGCGATCGCCAGAAACAGCTTGCCCTAGAGGTGGTCACCCAATTCCATGGCGCGGATGCAGCCGCCCAGGCGCAGAAAGATGCCCAAAATCTCGTCGCAGGCTCCACTGGAGCTGCCGACAACGTGCCCGAGTTTTCCCTGTCCGGCGTGGAATTCCCCGTGCCTATTTTCTACCTGGTTAGCGCCAGCGGCCTGTGCAAAAGCAGCAGCGAAGCCCGAAAACAAATTAAGGGCGGTGGCGTCAAATTGGATGGCGAAAAGGTAACCGATATGAATCTAAAGTTTGAGCAGGCGGAGGAACTGTCAGGGCGGATTTTACAGATGGGTAAAAAGAAATTTGTGCGCCTGATTCCGTAACGCCCTTCCCAAAGAGTTTGACTAACTTTGCTATGAGCAATATTGAAATCGCGAATCCGGCGAATCGAGTGATTGTGCCGTTAGATGTGCCTGGCTACGATGCGGCGATCATCCTCCTAGACCGGCTACCGGATGTCACCTTCTGGAAAGTGGGGCTGGAATTATTTGTCAGCGACGGCGCTCGGATTTTGAGCGAACTGAAAGCCCGTCAAAAGCAAGTTTTTTTGGATCTCAAGTTCCACGACATCCCCAACACCATGGCGGGAGCAGCGAGAGCCGCTGGTCGCTACGGCGTTGATTTGCTGACGGTTCACGCCTGTGCCGGAAGCAGCGCCCTGCAAGCGACCCAAGCTGCTGCCATCGAAGGTGCTACCCAAGCCAACGTAGCGCCCCCCAGTGTCATCGCCGTCACCCTGCTAACCAGCATTGCCCCCGAGCAGCTTAGCCAGGAATTAAAGGTCAGTGCAGACGTTAAAGCCTACGCCGAGGGCATGGCTCAGTTAGCAAAAAACTCGGGGCTGGCTGGGGCAGTCTGTTCGCCTTTGGAAGCGTCGTCACTGCGAGAGCTATGCGGTCCTGATTTTGTGCTGGTGTGTCCAGGGGTTCGTCCAAGCTGGGCAGCCAAGGGAGACCAGAGCCGGGTAATGACGCCCTCCGAGGCGATCGCGGCAGGAGCAACTTATTTGGTTATTGGTCGTCCCATCACCCAGGCAGAGGATCCGGCGATCGCCTGGCAGCAAATTTTGGATGAACTAAGCTAAATGGAACGATTCATCTAGTCGCTCCGGCCAGTATTTCGGACCGATAGACGCTAAAGTGGCGTAACATTCAAGCCTTAACACTGCTTAATGGCTATTCTATTTAGGGTCGAAGTAAAAAACGGCCACAGCGACCTGATTGATTCATCCATCAATTAGCCAGCAGCGGATGATTTCGCGATCGCCCGAACAAGCCTGCCGTAAATAACACACAGGATTTTCATGACCACTGGAACCATCGCAAAAGCAAGACCACGGCTTAGGCCCGAAGTCGTTGTGCCCACCGTCTTGCTGCACGTAGGCGCTCTATTTGCCCTCCTTCCCAGTAACTTTTCCTGGAGCGCCGTTGGAGTTGCATTCGTCCTGCACTGCATCACCATTGGGCTAGGCATTTCCCTCGGCTTCCATCGGCTCGCCAGCCACCGCAGCCTCAAAGTTCCCAAGTGGTTGGAATACTTCTTCATCCTGTGCGGCACCCTCGCTGGGCAAGGCGCAGTTCTTGGTTGGGTTGGCTACCATCGCCTGCACCATATGCACGTGGATCAGGATCTGGACCCCCATGATTCCACCAAGGGCTTCTGGTGGAGCCATATCGCCTGGCTAATGCACGAAGTGCCCCACCGGGAGAATCGCCCCAAGTACACCCGCGACGTCAACAACGATCGCTTCTACCGCTTCTGCCACGACTACTACATCCATCTCCAGGTTCTCCTCGGCGTTCTGCTGTACTTCATGGGAGGCATGCCTTGGGTGGTTTGGGGCATTTTTGCACGGCTATTTGTGGGCTTCCACGCCACCTGCTTTGTAAACAGTGCCTGCCACATGGTCGGCTACCGCACCCACGACACCGATGACCACTCCACCAACTGCTGGTGGGTCGCCATCTTGACCTTTGGTGAAGGCTGGCACAACAACCACCATGCGATCGAATACTCCGCTCGCTACGGCTGGAACTGGTGGGAAATCGATATGGTTTGGTATGTTGTCTGGGCGCTGCAAAAAGTAGGTTTGGCGACCAACGTCAAGGCTCGCCGAACTTCAGCAAA
>JBCCTE010000257.1:0-5274 GCA_039198915.1 Cyanobacteria bacterium P01_D01_bin.73
AGGTAGGCGATCGCCCCGTCCACAATGCCGCCGTCAAATAAATAGCCAACGCAACCGTAAACGTCTTCCAGGATTTTCGGCACCGACGGACGATGGAGCTGACCGCGAGAGCTGGTGCTGCGGGCTTTGTATTGGGAGCGAGGAAAGAGTCCGTAGAGATTTTTTAGCGACGCTGACACTAAGGTGCGCCCCTTAAGCTGTGTGCGTTTAAAGGCGCTGACGGAAATGCAGCAATCCACCTCTCGCAGCAGCGCTGGAGCAGTCATGACGTCATAGCGCACCGGCTTATCGAAGCGATTTTCATATTCCGCCAGGGGCACCGTGTCCGCATCCAAAATTTCCATGCCGTCATCCAAAAGGCTGGCAATACCGTGGGTTGCCATAATTTCGTCGAAGGAAACCTTGGAGCACACCCCCTCCAGAACAGTAATCTGCGCCCCTGGACTCGCCTGACGTAGCGCCTGCAAAACGTTTGCCAACATCTCCATGCTCACCGTCACGGGAGCCGATTCTGGGTAGCCAAGGTTGGGCTTGACCAGGATGTGATTCGCGTCGTGGGCTGCAGGCGGCAGAACCAGTTCAGCGGCAAATTTCTTACTTTTTACTGCAACGCCGGGGGGGCAGAGCACGGCGGATTGGGTTGCCATGGTTCGAGGTTGGGAAGGGCAAGGTTTAGGATAGCGAATATCGGGCGAGGAACCGATGGCGGCAGTTTTCTATCATTGTGATTGATGGTGTTTTGGAGGCGATAGGCTGGTGATGAGTCGAATGCAGTTGAGAGTGTTGACCGCTTTAGGGGTGATCGCCGGAGCATGGGCAGTTGGCGCAATATCGGAAGCCGCGATCGCCCAGGAAAATCAGCAACCACGCCGCCCCCGTCCCGCGTTTTTTGAAGAATCTCGACGGGGCGATCGCGCAGGATTTGGCGACACATTCTTGGGCGACGCCTTGAACGGGTCAGCGGATCCCTTGAGCGGTGGCGGCGCAGCGGGAACCGGCAGCGATACCACCACCGTTCAAAATGCCATCAGTCAGCCCCGCGGTCGAGCGGCACAGCCAGCACTCAGCGTTGATCGCACCCGCGTGATTATTCCCAACGCTAACGAACTGCGCTCCCGAGGCTCACGCTAAGGATTCACGTTAGGTTGCAAACCATCAAGCTTTCCGCCGACACGAAACCATTGATCCAGGTCCTGGGCGATCGCCTCCAATTCATCAGTCATCGGTTCATTACCTGGCGCATCCAAAACCGGCGGCTGAGACTCATCCCCAGGCTTATCAACGCGGTAAGTTGCCGACGACTTCGACGAATCTCGCACTCGCCCCGCGAGCTGACGCTCTACGTGATCGCCCCCATCCAGCACCTCATAGTCGTCGTAATCCTCATCCTCTGGATACACCAGCGCGTCAAAGGGCGTATTCAGCGGGTCGATATTCTGACTCTGAACGCCAGCACTCCCCAGCTCACCGGCATCGAGATCCCCAGAATCTTGATTTTGCCGCCAATATTGAGTCAGCAAACTTGCCCCGGCATTCGTTCCCCCTGGCGATCGCGGCCATCGAGCCATCAACGATGCCAGCGGCACCGGCCCCACCAGCGCACTCAAGCGATCGCACAAATCCGTCTGGCTACACAGCTCCTGGGATAGCCGCGTCCACCGCTTCAAATCCGCCGCCAACGCCTCCAGCGATCGCCACGGCACCGCGCCAAACTGAAATGCCCGCGTTCCCCTAACCCCCACTTCAAACCCCGCCACCGGCACATAGCCCCAAACCCACGCTTGCTTCAAGGACTCATCGAACCCAACCGGCACGCAGGCTACCGTGTCCTCAGGTACATCCAGCGGCAGCTCACAGACCAACCTATCGTCACCATCCTCCTCAACACTGTCTCCAGCGCGAGACTCTGGCAAAATCACCGGGCGACACAGAATCTGGCCGCCCATCCTTGCAGCCTCCACATCGCTCAACACCGCCAGATCAGAAAAATCCAGCACGCCCCACAGACTTATGGGAGGGCGATCACGACGATAGTCACAGGGAATTTCTAGCCACTGAAACAGACTGCGCGCTGTTTCCATCGCCAAATGATTCAGCATTGCTACCCGTCCAAAGGCTGAGTTTGACTGTTCAGCGGCGATCGCCAAACCTGTCCTCAGCCAATCGGGCGACAGGGAAATCGGCACGGGAGAAGGACAGTTAGCCATGGCTGGGTAATGTGAGTGGTTTTTAGATGCTAGGAGTGGAATGACCGTAGCGTCGCTAGGGGCGCTATCGAGTAAGGATGTCACAAAAATAAAGGCATCACACAGGGTATCGGAGGGAATTTTAAAACGCTAGTCGGACACGGAATCAGTATCAGGTGAAAAATCTGGTCCCAGTAACCGCTTGGCATAAAAATCGGACTGCGCCTCTATTTTTTGGGAAATTTTTTTTAGCAAAGGTAAACATCGGCGCTTCCAGTGGCTGTGGACCGTTTGCTCCTTCACCTCAAGTTGCTCCGCGAGCGATCGCCACGACAGCTTTTTTTCCGCCGCTAGCTTACCCACTTTTCCCCCCCACAATCGTAAAAATATTTTCTGCGCCACCTCCTGACAATTAAGCTGCATCGTTTTGCGGGCGTGGCATCCCTTCAGTGCAGAGTCTGGATCGTGTTCAATGTAAAGCTCTACTAGTAACCCATGGCGCTGGGTATTTTGCTGTTGTAGGCGATCAATTGTGTGATCGAGCCCTGACAGAGTCAGTCCCTCCACGCTCTCAGCTGGAATCGTCTCCCCCAGGGTCGGAGATGACTGATCCACTTCCCCGTTTCCTCGGGCGATCGCACAATCTAAGCTGAGGATATTTTCGCCACGTCGCCATCGCGCCTCCCGACGGTATAGGTCTTTAACGCGATAGCGAAGCTGCCCATTTAGCCAGCGAATAAATCGCCAGCGAATATTGGTAGCGCTATCCTTCTCCCAGTCACACTGGAAGTCCGTTAGGCGCTTATCGATAGACAGCAGCGCTTCATTCAACGCTTCTTCGTAGGCAGGATGACCGTTCCGATACAGGTCCGGCATCTGAGGGATTAGGAGAAAGAAGCGGTTGAGTTGGGAAATCTCCCTGGAGTTAAGCAACTCATTTGCTAACTCTGGGAAAAATTGTTGGGGATCTCTTTCATGGAGGGCGATCTTTAGGGCTCGGACGAAGGTTTCGTCGAGAGGGTAAGGAACGGGTGGTCTGGGAGAGCAGAAGGAGACGGGCGATCGCGGCGTTGGGTCCATCGAAAGGGATGTGCGGGGGAAAGGTAGGATTTTGCTTACAACGTCAGTGATTGTAATTTTGTCTCACCTTTTATAGCCTCGTTTGAAAAGGCTATATAGCTAAGGCAGATTGGTCAGAGCTTATAGCCTAGAATCGCGATCCGAAGTGGCATGGGGCACTGACAAATAGTGGTATGAAGCACTAACAAATGGTGGCATGGGGCATTGACAAATGTGACGTGCGCAAGTAAGTAAGGCGTCCTTGAAAGCTTTGAGCAGGTTGCCGCGGTTCAAAGATCAAAGGCGGGCTGCCATAGGGACTCCAGCCGTCAGCTGAGGGTACTACTGATGGGCTCGTTAGCGAGTTGCGTGCCCTAAAAGTTGAAGTAGATAAAAGGGGCACCGTCGGGGGCTAGGACCCAAACTGCTAAGAGGCATGTAGGCGTTAGGGCTAGTTTGATGGGCCAGTTGAGCTTTAGGTTAAGCCCTTTCTCAAAGCCACAATTGGCGACCATTACCGCCACAATTCCTAGCAGCACCAACACCACTTGGGAGCGGTCCAAACCTAGGCTCTCTTGGTAGATAAGGGTGACAAATTGGGGGTCGGCAGGATAGTTGAAAAAGTGAGCGATCGCCCGTCCAGATTGATTTAAATCGGGCAGTCGGAAAAATATCCAGCTAAAGAATACGGTGGCTTGGGTAAGGCTCCAGCCCAGTAGCCAGCCGGGGGGAGATTTCCAGAATTTTTGCAGTTGAGGAAGTCGTTGGCTTAGGTTTTCCGTGCAGCGATGGAGCGCTAGACCTAATCCGTGGATGCCGCCCCACACAATAAATCCCCACGCTGCGCCGTGCCATAGTCCGCCGAGCAGCATCACGATGCAGAGGTTTAGGCAGGTGCGCCACAGACCAAGGCGGGAGCCGCCGAGGGGGAAATACAAATAATTTCGCAGCCAGGCTCCTAAGGTCATATGCCAGCGTCGCCAGAAGTCTGCCAGGCTGTTGGATAGGTAGGGGAAGTCGAAATTCATGGGCAGCTCGAAGCCCAGCAGTAGGGCGCTGCCTCGGGCGATATCTAAGTAGCCGCTGAAATCCAGATAAAGCTGCAAGCCATAGGCGACGGTGGCTAGCCAAATATCGCCGCTGCCCGCTCGCTCCAGGTTGTTAAACGCTAGGTTCACCCCGATCGCCAAAGAGTCGGCCACAATTCCTTTTTTGATGGCACCGCAGGCAATTAGCCATAGCCCTTCGCTGAGTTGGGCTGAGTTTAGGAAGCGCTGCTGAGCAATATTTTTTAGCTTGCTGGCTAGGGTTTGGTAGCGAACAATGGGACCGGACAGCAGCTTGGGGAAGAAAAGTTTATAGGTTGCGAACTCAATAAAGTCTTCGGCAGGGGGAGCACCGCGAAAAACGTCCACCAGATAGGCAATACATTCAAAGGCGAAGAAGCTTAGTCCCAGCGGTGCAGCGATATAGCGGGTCACCCAGCCGGCGATATCGAATAGGGCCGGTTCTTGGAAGCCCCAGCCCAGGGTGTTCAGCACGAAGGGGACGTATTTAAAGCCGAATAGGATCAGGATATTGAAAACAACGCCGATGGTGAGGAGCTTTTTGCGCTGTTGTTGTCGTCGCCCGTCCCGCGTGGGATTGAGCAGGTTGCGAACCTGGAGGCTGGGTACACCGCCGATCGCCAGTCCCAGCCAAAAGTTAATCAACACCCCCGCCAATAGCAACGGCACATCGATGGGTTGGTGCAGCCCATAAAAAATCAGGCTGGCGGTTAGCAGCACTGTAAGTCGCCATAGCCGAGTTGGGGCAAGCCAAAAGGCAGCCACCACCAACGGCAAAAATAGGGTGTAAGACAGGGACAGAAAGGTCATGGGATGGGTGACAAACAGCGCGTTGGTCAGGCGCACCCAGTGAACGCACTAATTAAAGTGGCTCAAGCCTACCCCATTCAACCGGAGGCTTCAACGCATGGCGAACGAGAAATAATCCGCCACCCTGCGATCGCCTCAGTGGATATGTGAAA
>JBCCTE010000258.1:0-5263 GCA_039198915.1 Cyanobacteria bacterium P01_D01_bin.73
CCCACATGGGGCGGTCCCTCATAGGTCCACAGGGTTAATTCCATAGGTCAAAAGTCAAATTAAAGGGGCGTCGTAAGCGGAAGAGCATGTTGAAAATGCAACGCAAAGAAAATGAAACGCAAAAGTCTTAAACCATCAGCCGTCGCCTTCGCTCCGTGGGGCGGGCAAATAATTCCGCCAAGTCCGCCGCCTGGTCATAGCCATGGAGGGGCGAAAACACCAGCTCAATGGACCACTTCGTCGCCATACCCTCCGCCTCCAACGGATTCGCCAAGCCCAACCCACACACGGTGATATCCGGCTGAGCCTCCCGACAGCGATCCAACTGCCGCTCCACATCCTGCCCCTCCGCCAACGCCGTCCCTTCCGGCAACTGCGCAATCTCCGCGTCCATCAACATACGGTCAATGTAAGGCGTCCCCACTTCAATCAACTCCATGCCGCACTCCTGGGACAGGAATCGCGCTAACGGAATTTCCAACTGGGAATCCGGGAAGAAAAACGCCTTACGCCCGTCAAGCACCTCCTGATAACGCTCCAAACCGGTCTTAGCCCGAGACACCGCCGGCGCGATCGCCCCCTCAAATTTTTCTGAGGAAACTCCCCAAGCATCGGCCGCCGTCTTCAACCACGCCGTCGTCCCCTCAATGCCAAAGGGATAGGGCGACGGCAATAATTCCGCACCACGACGGATGAGCGATCGCACCGTCTCCCCTAGAAACGGCTGCGCCACCAATAATTTTGTCCCCTTGCCAACGGCAGGAAGTTCAACCGATCGCCGCGGCGGAAAAAACGACACCGGACCAATATCTAGCGCGTCAAACAATCGCTGAAACTGGTCCTCCACCACATCCGCCAAACTGCCCACCACCATCAACGCCGGCTCCTCCGTCTCCTTCCCAGGCAACACCGGCACCATCGACCCCAAACACGCATCTTCCCCCTGGGTAAACGTGGTCTCAATGCCACTCCCGGAATAATTGAGGACGCGCACCTTAGGAAAATACTGATGATTCAGCTTTTCCGCCGCCTTCCCCAAATCCAGCTTGATCACCTCCGACGGACAGGATCCCACCAAAAATAGCGTCTTAATATCCGGGCGACGCTCCAGCAACTGGGCAACCACCCGCTCCAATTCATCATTGGCGTCTGCTAAGCCGGCGAGATCGCGATCGCCCAAAATCGCCGTACCAAAGCGCGGCTCCGCAAAAATCATCACCCCCGCCGCCGACTGGATCAGATGGGCACAGGTCCGCGACCCCACCACCAAAAAGAACGCATCCTGCATCTTTCGATGGAGCCAAACAATCCCAGTCAACCCACAAAAAACTTCTCGCTGTCCCCGCTCCTTCAACACTGGCACCGTCGGGCGTGCCGCTTCCACCGCTGTCGAGCTGGCTATGCAGGGCTCTGATGTCATCGCTATTCTCCAGCTCTCTCTAAAACCAAGATTTTATGGTGCGTATCTCCTATCCAAATTGCTCCAATTATTTGCGAGAGCATAATGTTGCCGAAACACAATGTTTTCGACCTAGGAAGAGACCCCTACTAGGCTAACGCCGAATCTACCCTTCAAAGGTGGATAAACCTTGCGGCAGGTAACAGTTCAGGCAACGTTTTTCTCAAGATTTTTAACGATTTGATTCAATATGAATCATGCCCCAGGATTTTTCAGACCTCGTTTATCCCTTGAAACCCTTTGAGAAATTAACTGGATTGATTCAGTTAGATTGCCTCCCGCTCGTTTTTTCACCGAACAGCAACCCATTAACCACCGATATCCAGTAGCAAAAAAACAGGAGATTAAGGCGAGCAGTGTTAAGTGGATTCCCGGAACAAAGCGGATCGCGACCGTGCCAAACCTCCGGGTTTAAGTATATTCTCGTAGTAAGACTTAATGGCTAATACAAATCGGAACCTGGTTTGAACCTTTCGGGTTCTCGGTCAGAATGGGCACTCAGACACGCGATCGCCCGACCTCGATGAGAGCGATCGCCCATTCGGTGACCTTACCTTTGCGCTTATCCTTAGACAGGACTTAACCTTGTCTTTATGTCCACTTCCCCTGGGGGGGTGGAGGAATAGGCCAGTAGTGTCCTCGCTTTAGCAGCCGTCTCCCGACTCCGTCATTGCCCCCCGGGGCAAATCTTGTTTTCGTCCATACACAACGCATTCACCAGTTACTTGTGGGAGTCCGCACCATGCACTCATCCTTCGAGCACACGCCTCCATTTCCCATCAACAGCATTGTTCGCCATGCCGAATATCCCGACTCTACGTTTCGGGTCATTGGTCATTTAGGTCCCGACCTTTGCAAACTGACCTGCATGGATACCCCCGGTCGCTTTGCCCAAATGGCCAATATTCGCCAGCTCCGCCTGGTGAAGGTTATTCCCCCCTCTCAACCGGCAACGCGGGCCAATTACAGCCCCAATATTCCGATTCGCAATATCCCTGCGATTTAGTCGGCATGGGCCAGCAATATTGACCAACAATATTGACCAACCATGTGCCGTTGGTTTTCCAGTTTTCTCCTCTACAAAAAATCCCCGGTTGGTGCCATCAGGCACATTACAACCGGGGATTTTCTTAGTGATTTTTAGTCGTCTGCTGGGGCGTTCAACCAATCCCCCACCCGAGCCCCCAACCGAGCCCCTAGACCAGGCGCAGGTCGGGATAGTGGGTCAAAATATCGTCTGTGCTGAGGACATCACCATCCGCCTGGGGACTCCACAGAATTTCGACCGCCACCAGCTCATCGGCGGCGATCGCCCCGAGGCTGCTGAGGGCTTGGCGCAATTCCGCCTCTCCGGCGATGGTATCCGGGAAATTGAGACGGCGCTCTGCAGCCGCCAAAATCGTCACCACAATATATCCGTCGTTGGCATCGGTGGTCAGCATACCGTCCCCCGTGCCATCCTCAGTCCCCGCGCCCAGGGCAGAACTCGCCAGCGATCGCTCGTTTTGGGCGCTGTTGTAGTTAGACAAGGTTTCCTTGGTAAATTTAGCCCGCTCTTCCAAGGACAACCGATTAAAACCAACCTCAGCGGCTTCCATCGACACCTGGTCCGCTTCCGCATTGGCATATACCCAGCAATCCGGGTGGCGCAACAGGGACAGGGTCGCCTCCTGGAGCACCTGCGATCGCCCGGCAGCGGTGCCCGTATCGGCGGTCTGGGCCATCCGATCCAGATCCTTTTGCAGACTCCGGGCCTGGGCCAACAATCCCACCTGCACCTGGGCAACGGACACCAACGAGCTTCCGTAGCGACCACTGCGTTGGGCCACCATCGGGCGATCGCCATCGCCATCGGTAATGCCGCGCAGGGCATTGGCCAGGTAATTAATGATGGCAAAGCCAATCATCAGGGCAAACAGGCTGCCAAAGCCACCGCCGAAACCAAAGAAAGGAATCAGGAAGGGGAAACCAAACCCGCCCCCGTAGCCCCCACTTCGATAGCCAGAGCCACCGTAGGACCGACTGCCGCCAGAATAGCTAGGGGCAGAGCGGCGAAAAGAACCGCCACCAATGCGTCCACCGCTTCGGGCAGCTAGCGCACTGCTAGCCGGACCAAAGGTGAGGATCGCCACAAGACTTGCGATGAAAAGACGTTTGACCATGGGACGAAGAAAAGTGCGCAGGGAACGCAACCGGGGTAACAGGGTTTGAAAAAGGGTTTTGATTTGGGGAGAGGGGGTCATGAACGGGACTGGGCAATCGATAAAGGGTTAGTTAGCAAACGATTCAAGGGGCAGAAAACAGCGGATGAACAATAAAAATGGTTTAGGGAAATAGCGTTAATGGCGTTATATCGACGTCATCGGTTCCGGGCCGAAGAACCATAAACCATGTCATCCGGGAAGCAACGTTCAGACTAAGCTCTCGTACTCTCGTATCGCTCGACGAACAATAGAGCGGTAAAACGATAAATCGACAGATCGATCAATCAAGATCAGCGGCACGCCGTGGCGACGTCTTATCCGCCTCCCACAATTGTAACGACTTCAAAGCGATCGCCGGTTTGGACCGGTGTGGTTTCCCAGAACTGACGATGCAGAATCTCGCCATTGTATTCCACAGCGACAAGACGGGGATTAAGGGTCCAATGGGTCAAGGCGCCATAGACCATCAGCCCCGACGGACAGGTACGGGATTCCCCATTCAACTGCACTTCCAGCGCAGTCAGGGGCGGCGTCCCAGGGCCAGAGGGATTGTCCATAGGGTTGGAAAATTGGGTCGTAATAGGTCGTCAAACTAGCAATTGGACGGCGGACCGGGCATGATCCCCAGTGCCTGATTCATCTCTTCCAGCTTAACTAAGTTTCACAGTGGCCACGGCGATCGCCACCCCAGATTTCACCCTTGCCTTAGCACTCCCCGATACGCTTCTACAGTTGTTTCAACACCACCGGCAGCCATTGACTGGGCACCTGCGCCAGTAGGTTTTGGGGCGAGATCCCGTGATGCCCTTTGAGGATGGTTTTGGCAGTGGTGATCAATCCCTGGAGTAGGGGTTGATCGTCGCCATTGCGAGGCAGGCAGCGCAACCCATGGATATACGCCTGAAGAGCCGCGCTGAAGTGCCGGTTAGGGGCGGGGGGACGGGTCTGGGTCCCACTGTCGGGGGTGAGGGAATGTTCCGCCAGATGATGGTGCAACTGGGCAAGCTGGCGAGCGGTCGTAGCACGATCAAAGGTAACCGCGATATGGGATTCAACGGCGAGGGCTTGGTCATAGGCGGCGATCGCCTGTTGGCAATAGGTCCATTCCGCATGGGGATCCTGCCGCTGGGCCAAACGGGCTAGGGCGCGGTAAGCAATGCCGAGGTTATTGCAGGTGGCCGCATGGGCGGCGGGGTGTTGATGCATATCCCGCTGGGTGAGGGCCGCATGGTAGGCCGCCACCGCCTCGTCGAGCCATTGGGGATCGCGATCGCCCCGATGCAGGGTGAGATAGGCGGTGCCCAAATTGGTTTGTAGGGTGCCGTAGTGATAATCCGGCGTCAGGTGTATTTAGGTCATGGGTCGCGAGCATGTTTGCCCGGCCCGCGATGGTCTCCACCACCGGGATCGCGTGACGCTCGGCAAATGCGGTCAGCTCTGCGACGGCGCCGGAATACTGCACGCCCCCGCCCGCGATGATTATCGGCCGTTTGGCGCCGCGCAGCATCTCGGCGGCTGCCACGACCTCCTCCGCATCGGGGGCCTGACGGCGGATACGGTGCGTGCGCGGGGCAAAAAAGCGCTCGGGATAATCATAAGC
>JBCCTE010000259.1:0-5261 GCA_039198915.1 Cyanobacteria bacterium P01_D01_bin.73
GGACGTTCGCTGCGATTTCCTATGGCGTTTTAAAAGTATTGGTTTTGGATCTTGTACCGCTCTCGGATGTTTCTCTCCTAAGTTTTCTGTCTTCATTATCGCGAAGGCAAATGGGTCAGATAATTATCTTTGCTTTGACTTCAATGTTGCGACAATAAAGTTTACGAAAACAGACCTTTCTTGATGTCTTCTGCTATCGACCCGAGCTAGTTAAATCTAAGCTTTACGTAATATTTTGATCGCCCAAAAAGGGAACGGCTTGACCGTGCTGTTTTATGTCGATCGCGTACCCAGCAACAACCAAAAAGACCCGGCTACTGCGGAGGGCAACGGCACGGGTTAGGGTTCCCAGTCGATCGCGAAACTGTCGCCCAAGGGGATAAGCCGGCACCACGCCCCACCCGGTTTCCTCCGCCACCACAATGGCGCGATCGCCCGCCATCGCCAGCGCCTTAACCAGTTCATCCTGCCTTTGCCGCCATTCCTCATCGCCCAGCTCCAAACAGTTGGCAACCCAAGTGCCGAGGGAGTCTAGCAAAATGCAGCGCTGCTGGGGGATTTCCCCCAGGGCGATCGCCAAATCTCTGGGAACTTCTTCGGTGTGCCAACTATCAGGGCGGCGATCGCGGTGGCGTTGGAGGCGAGCCTGCCATTCTGGATCATTGGGATCTTTTGCTGCGGTGGCGATGTAGGTAATGGGGCGATCGCAATTTAGGGCTAGGTGTTCTGCCCACTCGCTCTTGCCCGACCGACTGGGACCCGTAACTAGTATTGGTCCAGCTATTGGTCCAGTAGTTTCAGTCACGTTTCCAGGCGATTCCATCCTTTAGCAATCTCAAAACTGATGACGTGTTTTGGTGATTTGGCTGTTTATTTCTTCTGAACTTTTTGTCGAGTATTCTTAACTGGATTTCTTAATATTGATAGGCATAATTGCCCCTTCTAAATAGGCCCCCGTCAGCCGCACCATTAGCCGTTCGCCCAGGTACATTTTTGCTCCGGTTAAATCAGCCCCGCTTAAATTAGCCCCGCTTAGATCGGCGCTAATTAGATTAGTGCCCTGCAAGTTTGCGTTGCTCAAATCCGCCTGAAGCATGTTGGCTCGGAACAGTCGCGCGCCTTCTAAATTGGCACCGCTTAAGTCCACACGATGGAGGAAGGCGTCGGTTAAGTCGGCGTTACGCAGGTCCGCGCCGCTTAGATTTCGCCCGGAAAAGTCTTTTTCTCGCAGGTTGGCGTTGCGCAGATCTGCGCCGCTTAAATCATTTCCAGGGCGGCGGCTGGGGCGTTCTCCGGTGCTGAAGCCGGGGGGCACGATTGGCGGACGGGATGATCGTTCCTGTTGGGGTTGTCGGGGCTGCGATCGCCGGGACTGGTCTTGCTGAGATTGCGATCGCGGGGATTGAGGGCGACGAGACTGTCGGGGTTCGCGGCGTTCGGACCGGGACTGGGTATGGGGGCGTGATCGCCTTGGAGCACCATCCGATGATGCGCGATAAAAAGGATTGCCGTAGCGCCCGCCCCGCGATGACTCTGACTCTGGACTGCGGGATTCCGATGATCGCGAGGTGGCGGTGCGTTCCGAATCGGTATTGCTTCTGTTGCTTTGCTGTCTTTCATTGCGGAAATGATCCCGGAAAAACTGCCGAGCTTCGTTCAGCTCCTTCAGCTTTTCGTGGGCTTTTTCCTTAAGGCGTGGATTGTCTTCTGGGATGCGGTCCGGGTGCCAGATAAATGCCAAATCTTTATATGCCTGGTCCACGACTTCCCTGGATGCACCAGGTTCGAGATCTAGCCGTTGGTAGTAGCGATTTAGGTCGCTCATGAAGCCAGGGGGAGGTCAGGTCAGCGATCGCCCGCCAGTGGACCATGCCACAGGATGGGACAGAGGTGGATTCATCCTAAGATCAACTCGGACCGCTGGCAATTACTTAAACCGGTTTTTGGGTCAATATCCTGAAGCGAATCCTAGGGCAACATTCTAGGGCTAATGCCTATATCGACATCGCTTCAGTCCGATAGATTTCACAATCTGATGAACGAATCGTAAACTTTGACTCCGCAAACCTGACCTCGATTACCGAAGGCAGCGCGAACAACTTTCTTGTAAATACTCGTAAACAAAAGTATCAGGGGCTGAGGCCTTGGCGATCGCTGGATTTTGGCTTCAGATTTCGGCTTCATAGATTGATTGCGCCTAGCGATCGCCAAAAATTGCGGCTAGCGTGGTTATGAAATATCCAACGCCGGGTTCGAATAAGCGGGGGCTTCGTCGTGAGTGAGTCGATCTTAGAGTTAGTCACAACGGTCAAGCATGTGGCTGACGGAGACACATTGATTGTGCCGTGGGATGAGGACGTGATTGGGAGCATGGAGCGACATTTCAACCGTGCCGTCCACCGCGACCAGGAACAGGGCATATCCATCCGACTATTCGGTTTGGATGCGCCGGAAATGGGACAGGAGCCCTGGGGGCAAAAGGTAAAGGAGCGGCTCGCTAAGCTCCTGTCTCCCTACGATGAAATCACCCTGCAAGTGCGAGATATGGATTCCTACTCTCGGCTAGTAGCGGAAGTCTTTGTCGAAGGTTTTTCGGTCAATGTGCAGCTGGTGGCGGAAGGCTGTTGCGTTGCCTTTTTCCAATGGCTGCGGGGAACGGATCGATGGGCAGATTTTGCCAAAGCCCATGATCGCGCCCGACATCGCAAGATGGGCATCTGGGGGGACAACGACTTTATCAGTCCCGGAGAATGGCGACACCAAAATCGCGCTGGATAGACCCAGCTCCCTGCTGTGAAATTCTAAAAAGCGTGTCCTTGGTGATTAAACCGAGGACACGCTTTTAGATGTTTAGATTCTTGCTACTAATCCCGGTCTCAATTTTGGGAAGAGTGAGCGTTTTGGGGGCAAATATCTGGGGTATTGAGCTTGCCATCTTCCATGTGGACAATCTGGTCCGCCAGGTCGACAATGCGGGGATCGTGGGTAACCACAACCACGGTGCTGTCGTCTTCCTTCGCCAGCTTCCGCAGTAGTTCCATCACCTGATGTCCGCTGGTGGCGTCGAGGGCTGCTGTAGGCTCGTCCGCCAAGATTAGGGGCGGTTTCTGGGCGATCGCCCGAGCAACGGCAACCCGCTGTTTTTCTCCCCCCGACAAATCCCTCGGTAGGTTGTTGACGCGATCGCCCAAGCCAACCCGTCCCAATAACTCCTTCGCTTCCTTGCTAGCCTTACGCCCGCGGATGCCCTTAAGGTTCAGAGCAATCTCAATATTTTCTCGAGCCGTCAGCGCTGGAAATAGGTTGAATCCTTGGAAAATAAAGCCGATATTTTCTAGACGAAATTCCGCCAGCGCCTTTTTGGAAAGCTGTGTAATATCTTCGCCCAGTAGCTTTACTGCTCCCCCCGTCGGCGTTAGGATGCCCGCCAAAATTGAAAGGAACGTAGTTTTCCCCGATCCCGACGGCCCCATTAGCAGCTGAATCGTGCCCTGTTGAATCGCCAGGTCGACACCTTTGAGGATAGGCACTTCGCGGCGACCGGTTTGGTAGGTCATTTGCACGCCGCAGGCATGGATAGCGGGTTGCAAATGACCTGTAGGTGAGTCAATGGGTAGACGACCGGCGATGGATGAAGACACGGAATCGCCTTTGTAGTGATTAGACCGAGGCGCAGGGGATAGGAGCGATGCAGTCATAGGGCACACGAGGGATTAGCGAGGTAGATAGCAATGTCTTGTTAAAAACACTGGTGCTGATAATGCAAGATAAACGCGGGTATCGTTTATAACCAAGCCTTTACTAGAAATCTTAAGGGGGGAGAGGCGGATTTTTAGGTTAGTCACCTACAACTAACTCTTTGTAGTTAGTCTTCGATGGTTAGTCGTCGTTAATCACATTATTCTGACTGGTTTCTGGTATTGATTACGGGGTGGTGACAGAACCTCAAGTGGGGCGGGTATCCGGAATTGATGGAGTTCGTGTTGAGGTATTGAAAATGCGTAAAATTTACGCCCAGCTACTAGGAATTGTAAGGGCTGCCGCGATCGCCCGTTGTACCGAACCTTACTAATTCAGGACGCTGGCAGAGTTTACAGAGAGTAAAAATAATCGGTGAAAGGGGGACGGTTGGGAAAATGGCGATCGCGTCAGGCTATCTCCTAGACCTATTCCGCACATTCCGCAGCTTTATGTCTTATGTCCGTTGATTTCACCTTCTAGCGGGCTGATAGGGGCTGATAATATCAATTGCGTGCAGTTAACTGCGATGGATGTCACTGGATAGTGCGCCTTCGTGACACGATTTGGCTCAAATGCGATTTGATTTAGTTACGCTATTCCCCGAATTTTTCGACTCCCCCCTCAGCTCTGGATTAATCGCCAAGGCGCTGGCTAAGGATATCGCCACAGTCCACCGCACCAATCCCCGCGACTTCACGAGCGATCGCCACCGCAAAGTGGACGATGAACCCTACGGCGGTGGCGCGGGAATGGTAATCAAACCGGAGCCCATTTTTGCTGCCCTGGATTCGCTGCCCGTACTGCCCCGTCGCCAGGTGATTTATCTGTCGCCCCAGGGCGAGCCCATGACCCAGCAGTTGTTTAAATCGTTGATTGCAGAGTGCGATCAGGTGGTGCTGCTGTGTGGTCACTACGAGGGGGTGGATGAGCGGGTGATGACGGCGGTGACGCGGGAAATTTCCCTGGGGGATTTTGTGTTGACCTGTGGGGAAATTCCGGCGCTGGCGTTGCTGAATGGTGTGATTCGATTGCTGCCGGGCACCGTCGGTAAGGTGGAGTCGTTGACCGCCGATAGTTTTGAGGATGGGCTGCTGGATTATCCCCACTACACCCGCCCGCCGGAGTTTAATGGGCTAACGGTACCGGATGTGTTGCGCTCTGGTAATCATCAGGCGATCGCCCAGTGGCGGAGGGATCAACAGCTACAGCGCACCCGCGATCGCCGCCCCGATCTCTACGAAAAATGGCAGGCTACGCAATCTCAGCTATCCTCAGACAAGTCTTAAACTAGGCTCAGCAATTATTTCGCCTTTTCATTCTCTAGTTTCTCCGTTACAGTCTTCTCCGTGTTTTATCCGTATGAGCCAATCCACGCTGTCGCAGGGTTTGTCACGAGCGCGGGCGATCGCCACCGGTAACACCAGCCAGTACATCCTCAAACGGCTGGGTCAGGCGCTAATCACCCTAGTACTGACCTCGATGCTGTGCTTTCTGATTGCGGACCTGGCGCCGGGAAATTA
>JBCCTE010000260.1:0-5249 GCA_039198915.1 Cyanobacteria bacterium P01_D01_bin.73
CGCGAAGGACGGCGGATGGTGTTTCAAAATGAACGGGGAATTCAGTTTGAAACTCGATTCTTTTTCGACACTGCGCAGGGGCGTCTATTTGTCGCTACCTTTGGACTGACCGACGACAATATTGCAGTGCCCGACGCCAAAGCTTTTTTCGACTCCTTTAAGATTGCGCCTTGAATTTGTGTCTTGGATTGTGCGCAGACGCCGGGAGATTGTGCGCAGACGCTGGACTGAAAATGTTAAGTTTCGTATATCGCCTACCCGATTTGCCTAGCCATGCCCGAGTTAAAGTCTTCAGCTCAATCCACTGTTCTGCCTGAAAAGCCCACGCTTTCCTATTCCATCGATGACTGGAAGCGGGGTTATGAATCTCAGCCAGGGGAATTTGATTATTGGATTGACGATGTGGAGGGGGAGATTCCGGCAGCGCTGACGGGCACCCTGTTTCGCAATGGTCCAGGACTACTGGAAATTGGCGGTCAACCCTTTGCCCATCCCTTCGACGGCGATGGCTATATTTGCAAAATTACGTTTAAAGATGGTCGTGCCCATTTCCGTAGTCGCTACGTGAAAACGGAAGGGTATGTGGCGGAGCAGAAGGCGCAGAAAATCTTGTATCGTGGCGTTTTCGGGACGGCGAAAGCTGGGGGACTGCTGGCCAATATTTTCGACCTAAAGCTGAAAAATATTGCTAACACCCACATCATGCCTTGGGGCAAAAAGCTGTGGGCGCTGTGGGAAGCGGCGGAACCCCACGGGCTGAATCCTGAAACGCTGGATACCATCGGGCTGGATTTATTGGATGGACTGCTGAAGCCGGGGGATGCCTTTGCTGCTCACCCGCGCATTGATGCCGGTACGGTAACTAAGACGAATCCTAAAGGCGATCGCCGCCTGGTAAATTTCGCCGCTAAGCCTGGGCTATCAACGGCAATTACCATTTACGAATTTGACGAGTCGGGAGAGCTGGTAAACAGCAACACCGTCACCGTGCCGGGGTTTGCCTTCCTTCATGACTTTGCGCTGACCCCCAACTACGCCATCTTTTTCCAAAACCCGGTGCAGTTCAATCCGTTCCCATTCCTGTTCGGAATGCGCAGCGCTGGGCAATGTTTGAAATTCGACCCGAAGCAGCCGACGCGGGCCCTGGTTATTCCTCGAGATCCCAAGGGCGAGGTTAGAACCTTGGAGACCAATCCCTGTTTTGTATTCCACCATGCCAACGCCTTTGAGCGGGACGGCAAGATAGTCGTTGACTCCGTTTGTTACGAGTCCTTCCCATCGGTGGATCCGGATATGGACTTTATGGATATCGACTTCAACACCATTCCGGCGGGTGAACTGTGGCGCTATGAGCTGGACCTGGAAAGCGGCGGCGTCAACTCGAAAATTATCGAAAAGCGATGCGTGGAATTCCCGGTGGTGCACCCGGACTATGTGGGGCAATCCCAGCGCTATGCCTACATCGCCGCCACCCATAACGAAACGGGTAATGCACCGTTGCAAGGCGTTTTGAAGGTGGACTGGGAATCGGGCGATCGCCAGCTCCATAGTTTTGCCCCCCGTGGCTTTGGCAGCGAGCCGATTTTTGTTCCCCGTCCCGATGGCATTGCCGAGGATGACGGCTGGGTGTTGGTGCTGTCCTACAACGCTGATGGACATCGTTCCGAGCTGGCAATTTTGGATGCCCGCGACCTTAACGCCGGTCCCATTGCCACCCTGAAACTGAAGCACCACGTCCCCTACGGGCTCCATGGCAGCTTTACTGAAACGGTTTACGGTGAACAAGCTTAAGGCGGCAAGTTCTGAGAAAATTCGCGACGATAATTGGACCTAGCTGCGCTGAGGCGAAGGTTGACTATGGGTTATTTCCGGTTGGATGTGGAGGCAATGACGGGCTACAAGCCGGGGGAACAGCCGCCGCCGGGCACGCCGATCATCAAGCTCAACACCAACGAAAATCCCTATCCGCCGTCACCCCAGGCGATCGCCGCCCTGCATAACTGCGACCCCGAATGGCTGCGACGCTATCCCGATCCCTTTGCGCGGGAATTTTGCCTGGCGGTTGGTGACGCTCTGGACGTGCCTAGCGATTGGATTATCGTCGGCAACGGCAGCGATGAACTGTTGAACTTGTTGGTGCGGGCCTGTGCCGATCGCGATCGCCCCATTGCCTATCCAACGCCCACCTACGTGCTGTACCGCACCGTAGCGGCAATGCAGCCTTGCCCCACTATCGAAATCGCCTACCCCGACGACCTAGCGCTGCCCATCGATAAACTAATCGCCGCCAACGCCGCCGTTACGTTTCTGGCAACTCCCAATAGTCCTACCGGGCATCAAATTTCCCTCGATGATTTGCGGAAAGTTGCGGGTGGGGTAACCGGGGTGGTGGCGATCGACGAAGCCTACGTGGACTTTGGCGAAGGTTCAGCGCTGCCGCTGCTGCAAGAATTTAAAAACATCATCGTTCTGCGCACTCTCTCTAAGGGCTACGGGCTAGCGGGATTGCGCCTGGGGTTTGGCATTGCCCATCCCGATTTGCTGTCGGGACTTTTTAAGGTCAAAGACAGCTACAACATTGATGCGATCGCCACCCAGGTCGGCACAGCAGCAATGCGGGACCAGGCTTATAAAAACGAATGCTGCGACAGGGTGAAGCGATCGCGCCAACTCCTCAGCGGTAAGCTTACCCAGCTAGGGTTTTCTGTGCCGAAGGATCCGCGCGGTAATTTTCTATTGGTAACCCCGCCGCCAGGCAATCTCGATGCTAGTCAACTGCAGACTGGGCTGAAGGAACGGAACATTTTGGTGCGCTACTTCGCTGAACCGGGGCTCGATGAAAAACTCCGCATCACTGTCGGTACCGATGACCAGAATCAAAAACTAATTGATACGTTGGGCGACTTGCTTTGGGCGAGATGAGCAGATAATCACCATGCAGCCGCTGCCGTAATTCCGCATAATGACTTTCATAGTCAATAAGCTGAACTGGTGAATTTCTAATGCTTTGGAGTCGTATTCGACAGGTTCTTTTTCTTTCCTTGGCGATCGCCGGTTTCGTTTGGCCGGTATCTTACCTGGTGCAATTTATTACGGAAATCAACGGCGGTTTCGCTGGAGGGGCTGCTGCGTCAGAGTTACAGGCCTTTGATCTACCTCTGTTTGTGTCCCAGGTGTGGGTAAATCCCGCGTCTAGTTTTGTCGCGGCGGATTTGGCGATCGTGCTGGTGTTGGGGCTGACGTTTATCGTTACTGAAAGCCGCCGATTGCAGCTTAAGTTTTGGGGAATTTATATCGCTCTGACGTTTATTATTTCCTACGCCTTTGGCTTCAGCCTGTTTATGTTTATTCGGGAACGGAAGCTGGCAGAGTCGTTGGAAGCCGCAGAGGCAAACGCTTGATGCAGGGTTTGCTATGGGGCGGGTTTGTTCACTCCCTATGCAGAAAAATTGTTATCAAAAAGTAGGGGGCGATCGCCCAGCCGTCCAAACAACAGCAGGCGATCGCCCCTAATCCGTTAAAGATAAACTGCTAAATAAAATTAGCCGCCGTCAAAGTCCCCAGGAAATTATCCAGAGTGACGGTGAATGTACCGCCAGCAGTGAACTGGGTACCGCTGCCATTGGTAGTAATGGTGAGATTGGCGAAACTAACGCCAGCGGGTAGCTCGATTACATCAGTGCCAGCAATAAAGTCCTGGATGGTGTCGGAGCCTTCGCCTACTCGGAAGGTGTCAGCACCAGCGTTACCAATCAGGATGTCGTTGCCAATATCCCCGTCAATTAGGTCGTTACCATCACCACCAAACAGCACGTCATTGCCCACACCGCCGTTTAGGGTGTCTGCATCGGCTCCGCCAACCAGAGTGTCGTCTCCTTTTTGACCAAACAACTGGTCATTGCCATTGCCGCCAATCAGCAAGTCATCGCCGCCGGTTTCGGTAATAATCTCAGCGTCGCCGAAGATGACATCGTTGCCGTCGCCGCCGTCCAGGGTATCGCTGCCTAAGCCGGTGGTGTCCTGTCCTGACTGGTCGCCATAGAGAGTATCGTCACCGCTACCGCCTCGGGCAAAATCATCACCGCCGCCGCCGTCGACAACATCATTGCCGGACCAGCCGAAGAGGAAGTCGCTGCCGCCGTTGCCGGTTAGAGTATCGTCGCCACCAAAGCCCAAGATTGCATCGGTGCCGTCGGTGCCAGCTAAGGTGTCGCTACCAGTTTCACTGCCACCAATGACAGTCCCAGGAAGAGGCGGCAGGGAAGCCGCGGGCGCGGTGATTGTGGGAACTGGGTTTGGTGCTGGAGGTGATGGCAAGGTGCCCGTAGTCAGGGGCTGGGGCGGCAGAGGAGGAGGGGGGGGCAGGGGAGTGGGCGTCGTCGTCGGTGTAGGGGTTGGCGTCGGTGCAGGTGTCGGCGTCGGTGCGGTTACTGGAGTGGAGGAATCGTTGTCGGTGATGGTGATGTTTTGACTGGTCGTGGTGCCGAGGGTAATCCCTGCCGAGGGATTGGTGATGGCAACGGTTGCCGTTTCGGTTCCTTCAATGGCCGTGTCATCCACCACGGTGAAGGTCACGCTGCCCGAGTTGGAACCTCCAGGTATCGTCAGAGTGGTGTTATCTAGAGTAAAGTCTCCGGGGGTAATGCCGGTGCCGGAGACACCCACATCGACGGTTTGGTTACCGACGACGTTCTGACCGACGGTGGCGGTCACGGTAACCATCGTGGTGCCCGCTTCCGACCCCGCATTCGAGGACACTGAGAGGTTGACAGCCGTACTGGGCTCGATTACCAAGTCATCAATGGCGAAAGCCCCGGAGAAGGCCAACCCCACCTGTGTAGCTCCGACCGTGTTTGCCCCACCGAATAAAAGCGTGCCGGACCCCCCGACCGGTATCGACGAAGAGGCGCCCGCCCCGGTAAAGACTACTGGCAGATTTGTTGACCCGGCCACAACTTGGCTAGATGCCTGGGTTATGGGTGTACTGGCAAGGTTAATGACCCGCACGCTCACAATGTCCTGTATCAGCCCCGCAGGCGCAAATGACCACCCAATAACATTCGAACCAGACTCCCACCGGTCCAAGGTAGGATTATTGGACGAACCGGAGGAGACCAACGCAGCAGTCACCCCGTCAACGGTCTGGGAGGTCGCGTTCGAAGAGAAGTCGAATGTCGTCATAGTGGCTATCGAAAAAGTGAATATGTCCTATCTTGGGCTTCCTGACCAGCAATATATTATACATTCAC
>JBCCTE010000261.1:0-5248 GCA_039198915.1 Cyanobacteria bacterium P01_D01_bin.73
AAATGACCCCGACCTGCCGTTTGCGGAAGAGCTTGTCAAAGTCTTGGATGTGAAGTCGCTTGCTCCAGGCGAGCAGGTAGGTGTCTTCGGGGGAAGAGCTGAATTGCCCCTGGGTGGCGAGGTGGACAATGGGGAAGGGCTTGTTGGCGAGCTGGTTTAGGAACTTGTCCACCGTGAAGGATTGGTCCAGCAGGATGCGAGTATCAAAATTCTCAGAGATATTGCCGATTTCCTGGGTGACGCCAGGTAGGGCGCTAAATCCCTGGCGTGCCTGGCTGAGTCCCGCAACAAAGACCTTGGAGTTAGACCGGCGGCGGGCGGGGGGGAGTAGTTGCAGACCTGGGCTGATGGCAAGTTGGAAGCGCTCAATCAGGTAGCGATCACCATCGTAGAGGGCAGTGATGGGCAGCTTACGCAGGGCACCATCGGGCACCATCACTAGGGTTTCGATACCCGCCTCCTCCAGATCCGCTTCCATGGGCGCAATCAGCCAATCGTAGAGCTGTTTCCCAAGGTTTTTCTGGCGGCCCACTAGATAAGCCAGATTGAGGGATGAGTAGTACTCTTCCAAAGTGGTGTTGATATCTGCCAAGCTGGCGTCAACTTTGAAGTGGCGTAGGGGCTGGTCGCCAAGGGCCACAATGACATCCAAGCTGTTGTCCACAAATACGGGATAGAGCACCGCGGCTTTGGGATCGATGGACTCGATGGATTCCGGGCGAGCCGTGAGGCAGGAGTCACCAAAGAAATTATCAAGCTCCGCCACTTGCAGAGCTTCGATGACGTTCCGCGCCTGGGCAATTTCCTCGGTGGTTGCCCCCGGCTGAAGCAGTAGGCTAATCAGTCGGCGGTAGGCGGGCTCGACGCTTTCGCGGAAGTCGAACTGGACGTCGGTACCGATCGCCACCAAATCCTGGCGCAGAGTCTGGAAAGACTGAATCGCCTGACCGTAGGCACCAATGGCTCCGGTGCGATCGCCCTGGGCTCCCCGCACTGTTCCGAGCTGGAGAGCGGACCGGGCAGCAATATCATCAGCGCCTAGGGATTGGGCGATCGCCAGCGATCGCTCCGCCAGCTTTTGCGCCCCCCCCAGCTCGCTGTGGTCTTCGTACAGGCGGCTGAGGTGATACAGCCCAAAAGCTTCGGCGCGCGGGCTGCCCAGGTCTTGGGAAAGCTGCACCGTATCCCCTAGGAATAGCGACAGGTCCTTTGCCTGCGATCGCTGATGGGTGATACGCAGCCAGCTATCCGCCAAATTGATGCGACCGTACAGGCTGTCGTGGGTCAGAGGCAGTGACTTCAGCTGCGCAGCCAAGGGAGCTACCTCCTTCGCCGCTGCGGCGACCGCGTCCATATCGATCAGGGTTTGCACCTCGTTCAGACGACCCCGAAGAACGATTTCCGGCGTTGCTGCAGTTTTAACTGCTTCTTTGTAATAGTCTAGAGCTGCCTTGTTATCTCGCTCGCGCCGCGCCAAATGTCCCAGGTCAATCCAGGCGGCGGCAACGTCATCGGGAGACTCAATGGTTTCGGCGACGTCGCGGCTACCTTGCAGCGCTAGGTAAGCCTGGGGAGAATCGCCAACAATTTGAAAGGCTTCTCCTAATCCCCGCAGGGCGATCGCCTTGACTTGACTGGCGGGCTGGTCTTTCAAGGACCAAATGGCGTCTTCTAAAAGCCCCTGTCCTTTGTGGTGGTGTCCCAATGCCTGGAGCGCTCGCGCCCGTGCCACCACGCTGCCAATTTCTCCGGTAGTATCGGCGATCGCCCGGTAGGCACCCTCCGCATCCTGCCAGGTGTCCGCTGCCTGCTCCAGTTGCCCCATCCCGTAGAGGAGGTGCCCCCGGTGGTTTAAGGCCTGGGCTTTGAGCCCCATTAGAGCTTGGGGGGATTTTCCAGAGGCGTTCATTGCCGAGTCGAGGCGGCTTAGTACCGTTTGATTCAGCTCCTCTGCATCGGTTAGGCGCCCAATACTTTGCCAGGTCAGGGTTAGATAATTAGCCGCCTGGATTTCTCCAACGAAATTATTGCTGCTGCTGTAGCGTTCCTGGGCCGCCTCCCAAAGCTGTGCGGCTTCGGTTAAATAGCCCAGTTCGTAGCGTCGTTGCCCCTGTTGCAGCAAGGCATCTGGCGAGGAGTTGGGGGCGATCGCCGTCGCACCAGAATCCTCAGGGATCGTAATTTCCGATAGAGCCACCAGCGGTGCGTAGGACGGTGAATCTGTAGCCTTGCTGAGTTCTCCAGAGCCCAACACTGCGGCGATCGCCCCCGTCGTCACCAATGCGGCGTAAATCGCGGCCTTAATTTTCCGCATACGTTTACGAATTCGCCTCCGCTTCCACCGACTGACTAGTCGATTTAGGAGAGCAATTAACTGGCGGTGGAAAGCGCGGAAAGTCATGGCGCAGGGGATAGACAGTGAGGGTTGGGAGAATCGGTGCTTGTTTTTGGTGCGGATTATTTCTGGATATTAGCCACTCTTTGATTAAATCCTGCGATCGCCCCCTAGGAAGACGAAGAAGTAATGCTTAATTGTTGGCAGTTCGGCGTGGCGGTGGCGATCGCCTGGGCATGTTCCAAGGATACGTCGCCGTTGCGATTACGCTGCCACCCCGATGCTTCCACCAGTTGCGATGTTTTCCCCGTTGACCTTGATTGGTTGGGCATGCCTGCGTTCCGAACCGCGTCCTGGGTGCTGACGATGATCCCTTCACTAGCGCCGTCCCTTTGGCGGGGTGCTACTCGCGCCGTAGCTAGGGTTCCCGTGTGGTCGCGCCAGTCTATCCAGCCCGAGCGATCGCGCAAAGCCACGGTGGGGTCCGTCGGCAGTCCGCCCCGACCAACGGCAATAAATTCACTACCCAACGCGGCGCAATGGTTAGTGATTTGCTGGGCGGGGTCCACAAGGTTCATGGGCAGTTCCACCAGCCCCGCACCCGAATCCACCTCCGGCGTGGTGATGCTCACCTGTCCCTCGAATTCTGCGCCCAGTTGGGAGGTGGCGGTAATGTCGTTGGCGGGGGTGAGGCGATCGCGGAAGGCTAACCCAAATAGCCCCTGGGTAACGATGGAAACTTGACCGCCAGCTCCGTTGACGGCGTTGGCAGTGATATCGCTATTGCCGAAGGCTGCCACCAGATCGGCATCGAGGAAAATATTGCCCCCGGTGGAAGCGCCGCTGGCGTTGGTAGTAATTTGGCTGCCGTTGCGTAGCTCCAGCAGGTTTGTTTGGATATCAACGTTGCCGCCACTGCCGGTGGAAGGGTCTGCCGTAATTCGCGAGCCATTTTCCAACAACACCCGATTCGCCCGCACTACCAAATCGCCCGCCTGGGATTGCCCAAAGGCGTTATCCAGCGCCCCATTACTGACCGCCAGCTCGCTGCCATCGCTAAGGCGCAGGGTGTCCACGTTGATGGTCACGTCCCCCGCATTGCCTAACCCTTCGCGCAGGGCTTCCAAATCGCTGATCCCCACGATAAATGCCGAGCCTTCCAGAACGCTGTTAACGCTAGCGTCGGAGCGGATGCCGCTGGGGAAGGGTACGCCGCCGCGCTGGGTGCCGGGCGATCGCCCAATCAGCTCCAGGGAATCGGCGTTGATGGTCACCGCGCCTGCGTTGCCAGAATTTAAAGTGGACGAAAAAATCACGCCGCCATCCGCCAGCACGACGCGCCCTGCCGTCACCACCACATCGCCCGCGGGACCGGCTCCCTGGGTGCGAGTGTTGAGATTGGTTAGCTCCGTACGACTGCCCCGTAGCTCCAGCAGCTCCGGCGCATCCACCACCACAGCGCCCCCCGCACCCTCTCCAAAGACCACCGCCACCGCTAGCCCGCCATCCAACAGGCGCACTACCGGAGCCTGCATTAGCACCAGACCGCCAGTGCCGGTGGAGTCGGGATAGGAATTGCTGGACAGTCCGCTAGCGAAAGCGCCGTCCGATGTGGTGCCAATAAATTCGATAGATTCCGTGGCTAAAATGCGCAGATCGCCGCCGTCGCCCCCGGCAAAGGTGGACGCAAATAAGCCGCCGCCGTTAATGCCAACGACTCGCCGTGCCCGTGCCGTGATGTCTCCCGCTCGCCCAGCGCCAAAGGTGTCGGCAAAGACCTCCGAGCCGTCCAGCAGCAGCGTGTCGGCAATGTTTAGATCAACCAATCCGCCATTACCCCCGCCCGAGGGTGCAACGGAAAGGAAGGCGCTGGTGGACATGGTGAGATTGGTGGCGGTGACGGAAATATTGCCGGAGTCGCCGGTATTAAAGCCCATGGCGAAAAAGCCGCTGCCTAGCAAAGATGGGTTTTGCACCGACATGGCGAACAGCTCAGAAAGGGCGTCCTGAAGGGGGCGGGCTCCCACGAGGGAAATCTCGTCGCCCACAATGTTGATGTCGCCTGCGTTGCCGCTGCCAAAGCTAACGCTGGATACGAAGGAGCCGTCAATCAAGTTGATATTGGCTACGTTAACGTCCACGCCTCGACCGTTCTGATCGCCCAGGGTATCAGCCAGGATGATGGAGCGATCGCCCATAAAGTACGAGTCGCCTAGAATCTGTACCGCCCCACCGCCGGGACCGCTCACATCAATCACTGCCCCTCGCTCGAGCCGAATTGCACCGTGACTCGCGGCCCCAGTGACCTCGCCAATTTGCCAACCCAGATCCGTAGGCACTAGAGAAACATCGGCGTCTGCGCCCACCGCTGCCAAAACGCTTTGACCGCCGGGCGTGGTTAGGTAGGCTCCGTCTAGGTTGAGCGATCGCCCCACCAGCGCCAGAGTATTTCCTGGATTAACCGACAGTCCTCCCTCCGGCGTCGGCACGGTGTTTTTGCTTACCGCCACGCCCTCTTCCATCTCCGGCACCGGCAGCGCTTCCCCGCCCACCGCCCGAATCTCCCCGGAGCGCCCGCCCCACTGAAGTCCCATGGGCACCGTCGAGGTGAGTAAAGGCGCGGCTGTGTTGCTGCCGATTCCCCAAACGGTGCCATCGGCAAAGCTAACCTGCTCCGCCGTGGTGGCAAAGAACGATCCCCCAATATCCAGTCGTGCGTTGGGACCAAATAAGACGCCGTTGGGATTTAGCAGGAATAAATCAGCGCTGCCCCCTGCCCGGATGGTGCCGTCAATGTCGGAGGGTAAATTTCCCGTAACCCGCGAAAAAATACGGTCAACGCCGCCGTGTTGAAATTCTGCGATTCGACCGGTGGGCACCGAAAATTGGTCAAAGCTGTGGAAGAGATTGCCG
>JBCCTE010000262.1:0-5245 GCA_039198915.1 Cyanobacteria bacterium P01_D01_bin.73
GACAAAGCGGAGCCGTTGTTTGAGCGATCGCTGCAAATCCATGAAGAGCAACAGGGGGCGAACCATCCCCACACCGCCACCAGCTTGAATAATTTAGCGGCGATCGCTCAAACAACGGCTCCGCTTTTTCATAACGTCCCTGAGACTTATACAATGCCGCTAAATTATTCAAGCTGGTGGCAGTGTCGAGATGGTTCGCTCCCTGGCGATTTTCGGTGGTTTTTAGGGCGTTTTGTCGATGCTGTACCGCCTGCTGCCAAAGGCTTTGGGATTCCGCCAGGCGGGCTAGCGCGTTGAATGTCCAAATGTAATCGTAACTTTCGGTGGTGATTTGGTCGGCAAATTCGGTGGCGTGTTCCAAATGGGGGACGGCGGCGCGGGTGCGGTTTTGGTCCGACAGGGTGGGATCTTGGGGCACGGTTTTGGCAACGGCGACCAGGGTGTTTAAAAATGCCTGCCGCAACGTTTCCCCATCCTGATGCGCCCCCCGTTTCTCCCCAAAAAACTGCCAAATCAACGGATGCAGCCCATAAAGCCCATCGCCCCGCCGCTCCAATAAACACAGCCGCACCAGCTCCTTACGCCACTGCTCCAGCTCCTCCTCATCCTCCTGCGCCAAACAATCCCCCACCAACCCCCAAGGCACCGGTGCCAACCCAAAACATCCCAACAGCACCGCTAACCGCCGCGCCCCCTCCGCCAACCGCTCCCAGCTCAACCCAAACGCCGCCGCCACCCCGCGCTCCGCCTGCACCACCTCCGGCACCTCCCGCAGCGCCGCCGCCCCCAACCCCTTCTCCTCCAGCCACCCCAGCAGCCGCCCCAACGACAAATCCTCATCCTCCTGCAAATACGCCCCCACCAGCTCCACCGCCAACGGCAACCGCCCCAGCCGCTCCACCAACGCCACCGCCAAATCCCGTTCCCGCCCCAGCCGCTCCTTTCCCACAAACTGCCCCAGCAGCGCCAGCGCCCGCTCCCCCGTCAACACATCCAAAAACAAACAATTCTCTTTCGGCAACAACCGGCGATCGCGAGTGGTCAGCAAAACTTTGAAGCGATCGTCCCCCGGCAACAGGGGCTTAACGGAGCACTTAAACTCCGCAATATCATCCACCACCACCAGCACCGAACCCTCTGCCCAGCGCGACCAACAAAACCGCGCCTGCTGCTCCTCCGTGTCCAGCGACCCCAGCCGTTCCATATCCGCCGGAGTCAAAAACGCCTCCTCTGCCACCCCCACCAAATCCAACAGCAATCGCGCCCCCGACAACCAAACCACCCCACCGGGGAATTTTTCCGCCGTGCCCAACTGCCGAGCAAACTGCACCGCCAGCTCCGACTTGCCCACGCCCCCCATACCCACAACCCCGGCGATCGCCACCACCGAGCGATCGCCCAATTTTTCGCCTAATTCCCGCAGCTCATCCCCCCGCCCCACAAACCGCGTCGGGTCCAAAATCCCCCCCCCCGCCAAATTATTAACCCGCCCTGTAGGATCCGTAACCTTCGGCTGCGGCAATTTGATAATTTTGTTGCCCGCAACCTTATCGCCGACAAACTTATCCCCAGCGACGTTGTTACCACTGCCGCTGGCGGTTTGATTAATCGTTTTGCCCGCTGTTTTATCAGCAGAATCGCCCGCCCTTTTGGACCGCATCTTGGCGGCGATCGCCCTAGCCACACGCCTTAGTCGCCCCATCGCCCCTCCCTAAGGTTCACCTGAACTTTCCGCCTGAATTTATTGTAGCGATCGCCCTAGCCCCTCAAAAGCAATTGAAATTCGTCAGTCACTTCATTCCAACTTTATAGAACACCAAAAATATGTTGCTTTCGTGAAGTCCTTACATAGACCTCAGAAGAATTCACGGAATCAATATCTTATGCAAGGGATTTCAGTGCCATCATTAAGTTGTTCGGGAAAACCCTAATTACTGAAAGCGGTTTTCTTCGGCACACTCAACGTCCTGAATCCACGAATTCTGGACCTGCGAATTCAACGGAATATCTTGAAGAGATTTCCTCGCACCTAGCACTCACTCCTCTTACTCACCCTCAACACACACCGGAGCACACCACCGTGAAAGGATTGGCAACGCAAAACCTGAAATCAATTGCTGGCTCTCTCCTCACCGGTGTTCTCGCCATAGGGGCTGTGGCGATCGCCGCCCCTGCCGAAGCCACCACCTTCAAATTCGAATGGGACCGCAGCGGACTCTACGACATCGGCCCCAAATCCTGGTGTTCCTCTGGCTGTACTAATGACCGCAACAATGCTGGGCTGCTGGTTCGCGACCAAGGGGCCATCCAAGAATCCATCGTTGCGACCTATGACGACGTCAACGAGCGCTTAACTTGGGAAGCAACTTATAGCCCCGATGCGGAGGGCAATAACCTTGTGGATGGCGGCTGGTTAGTGCTCACCGACGGTCCCGCTCCCAAATCCACCGAGTTTGGGGACCACGCCATCTTCTACATGGACGCCGAGACGGGACGCTTGAGTGCCTACGCCTACACGGGCGAGAACAACAACCGAAGCTGGCAGAACGAGGATGCGTTCATCCAATCCTGGGATAACGTTGTCAATTTGGTGACCCGTGAGGATGGCTCGTCGACGATGAGCTTCTCCATCGACGCTTCCAATATCAACAACCAGCAAGATCGCTTTGGGGCAGATTGGAAAGGCACCGGCTTCGGTCCTGGCATGGGAGTTTGGGGGCATGCCCGCGATGCGAGCTTCACCTATGACGAAGCCGACCCCGATAAGAAGCTAACTAGCGTCAGCATTGATGCCCCCACCAGCAACTGGTTTGACAGCCAATCCTATGCGCCCCTAAAAACCACTGAGGCTGCCTCTGTTCCCGAGCCCTCTATGCCCCTTGCCCTAGGTAGTGTGTTTATCGGTGGGGCACTGCTGAAGCGCAAACGCCAAGCTGAACAAGCATAATTCCCTGCTAATTTCCTAGGTTAGTCATTAATAGCGATCGCCCTTCAAACTCAGTGATGGGGGCGATCGCTAAACCTTTGCGCCTAGTTTTTTGCCTAGGTTTGTTGTGGCGATCGCCCTCCCCCATCCCAGACCTCAAAGTCAGCCACTCTCCAATCGCCCGAAAATCCTCCAAAAACAGTCCCAAAAGCGGTCCTTGTAAACGCCTTGTTACGTTCCGCTGATCGTTTTGCCATCGCCCACCATCACAAAGTTTTTATAGTCTTTGGTTTGTCGAATGGCGATCGCTAGAGACCGGTGATCGAGATCACTTTTTATCCTCGAAAAAATCAAATATTAGCTATTAGCTTCATCGTCTCTTTAATTAAGCTTCAAAATATATTGCTTTCATAAAGCCTTCATCTAAGACCATTTAGGATTCATGGAATCAATATGTTTTCACAGGGATTCCGATGCCATTATTGAATCAACGAAACGAATACCTCACTCCAAACACCAGCGGCTTTCCCCGTTCAACTCCAACCGCACTCAATACAAAACGGGGAAGCCTTTCACCAAAACACTCATTCCAACCAGCATTCACTCTCCTCTAGCACTCACCTCCAACCAACACTCACCCCGAAGACTCACTCCCCTTTAGCATTCACATCTCCCTAGCACTCTCCTTTCGCATTCACTCCCCTCTAGCATTCACATCTCCCTAGCACTCTCCTTTCGCATTCACTCCCCTCTAGCATTCACATCCGATCAGCACTCTTCTCCTGAATTGATTGGTCTCTAGCACTCATCTCCACCTAGCACTCGCTTTCACTCACTCCACCTCTTGGCAAAGGTCTCCACGACAAATCGCCGCGATCGCTCGAAACTGTGGCGACCAAAGCAATCCTTTCAAGCGGCTAGCCGATCCAACGCATGGTTAATGCAATATCATTACGGCGGGACGTGCGACACCTGTAAGCGAAACGTCTCCCATCAAAAATTAAGCCTTAGGTAGTTGCTCCCGTGGATTCAATTTCAGGGGGGCATTTTATTGCTGTGTGGTTATTGCTGCGTGGTTTCGCGCCACCCCAGCAGCCAGTAGGTCATGGTCATCCCCCGCCCCTTCACTTCAATCTCCCCACGAGGTTCAAAGTTGTAGCGATTCTTGAGACGCTCATAGGTGGATTGGGTTACTTGAATACGACCCGGTTCGCCGTGGGATTCCATCCGCGACGCTACATTGACTGTGTCGCCCCATAGGTCATAGATAAACTTGGTTTTGCCGATCACCCCAGCGATCGCCGCACCAGTATTAATCCCCACGCGGACTTCCAATATTTCCCCCGACGGTCCCTTAAAGTCCCGCATAAACTCCTGCATCGCCAGCGCCATCTCAGCGATCGCCTCCGCATGATTCTCCTTTTGCATCGGAATTCCGCCAACGACCATATAGGCATCGCCGATTGTTTTGATCTTTTCCAGCCCCAACTGCTCAGATAACGTGTCGAACTCGGAAAAGATCTGATTCAGCAAACTAACCAGCTCCAGCGGATCCATCTTGGTCGCCAGGGTCGTAAAGCCAACGATATCGGCGAATAGGATGGTGGTCTCCTCGAAGCGATCGGCGAAATATTCCTCCTCCATCGGCTTGAACTGGGACAGGCGATCGACAATTTCCTGGGGCAGCACGTTGCGCAGCAGCATATCGGATCGTTCCTTTTCGCTATTCAACGCAGCCGTGCGCCGCTTCACCCGATCCTCCAACTCATCAAAGGAGCGCTTTAGCTGAGTGGACATGCTGCCAAAGGCAATCCCCAGTTTTTCCACCTCCGAGATGCGACTTCTGGGGACACCCTGCATCAAATCCCCTTCCGCGATCGCCTGGGACGCCATCACCAAACTGGACATGGGACTAGTGATCCACCGCGCCGATAGCCAACAAAAGCTCACTGCCACAATTAATGCCGCTACGCATAGGGCGATCGTATTGCGGGTATTGGCGGTAATTTGCCCCATAAACTCTGCCTTCGGTACCACCACCACAATCAGCCAGTCAATGCCATAACCGTCCTTGAACGACGAAACGTGCAGGAACTGGGTCTCGCCCTTAAAGGAAAACTGCGCCTGCACATCGTCATCCCCCGCCATTGCTCCGAAGGATGCGTATTCGTCCAATAGAAACGTTGCGCTGGAGCGAATCAATCCGTCTTCGCTGGTGGTTGCCTTGATGCGATCGCCCTTATCTTCCTTATTTTTCTTTCGAAGCAGCGGCAAATCCTTTTTGGAAGTGGCAACCAATGCCCCATTCCGCTCCAGCAA
>JBCCTE010000263.1:0-5243 GCA_039198915.1 Cyanobacteria bacterium P01_D01_bin.73
CCCAGGCGGGTTTGTTGAGCCATCGTGTACTTACCTTAAATTTTGTTGGGACTGAAGCCAGGCTTAGCCTTCCGTTCGACATTGCTGCCTACTGGAGTCGCATTGTACCAAAACTCAGCACTGACTGTGGGCTTCTCTGCCGAGTTCGGTTAAGATCGTCTAAGCAAAGTTCACCAAACGTTACATATACGGTTACATCCAAAATTATGGTTGAAACAGCGAGTCCCGCCCTGTCCATTGGTATCGCCGTCTGCACTCTACTGCTTGGCATTACGGGCTATTCCATTTATCTGTCTTTTGGACCGCCTGCTGCTGAGCTGAGTGATCCTTTTGAAGACCACGAAGACTAATTTGTGCGCTAGTTTGTGCCAGCTAAGTCTGCGAAGACTGGCATTTCTGACTTAGTTTTGCACGATTTTAAGAGCAAAATTCGACGTTGCCGACTTGATAAATGGTAGTCGGTTGCGTATCTCCTAAAAGCCTGCTGGGCGGCAATCATGCTGGCTTGGCGGGCTTTTAGTCTTTAAGGTGATGATGGTGCGGTGGGAACAGATTGGCGGCGCTGGCGAAGTTGCTGGAAGACGCCGAAGTTGGAGGGGAGGGGGAGATTGTCGGGGGTGGATTGATCTGGGGTAGTTGGGGCTATGTTGGGAAGCTGGTCTGGGCGGAGGCGGCTCAGGCTGTAGAGGGGTTGGCGGGGGTTAGAGAGGATGCGTCCATTTTGGCGAGGGTCGAGGTAGCGATCGCCCCCTCGGGAGTTGCGCAGATGGCGCTCCATAAAGGCGGCGGAGAGGGTTTTGAAATAGGTGCGATACTGCTTGGGATCGGCGGTGCTGCCGAGATTGGGCAAGTTGAATACGTCGCTGTTCTTATCGAGCAGCACGGAGAAGTGGTTGGCTCCGACCATAACAAAGAGCTTTTTGCCGAGCGATCGCATTTGGGTGAAGGGATAAAACTGCTCCGACAGGGGTGGGGTAATGGTGTCGTCGCTGCTGGCAATAATGGCGGTGGGAACGTTTAGAGCTTTCAATCCTTGGGTGCCGAAGAGGTAGCTGGAGATGGGGTTGACGGCGATCGCGGCGGTGATGCGATCATCCTGTAGGGAAACGAAGCGATCAGTGGGGAACGGTTTAACGAACATCGCCTGACATTGCAGCAGCAGGGATGGGTTGGGGCGAGGAATCAGAATGTCGTTAGTGCACTGGTTTTTCAAGTGCTCAAAGTCCAGCTCGGCCCCGGCGGCAGCAAGGGCAGTGTAGCCGCCAAAGGAATGACCGATAATGCCGACGTTTTCAAAGTCAATGGTGCCCACTAAGCCAGGAAACTGGGGGCCCATCACCTCTAGCAAATTCAGCGTGCGGGAAACATCCTTGCTGCGATTTACAAAGTCCTGAGGGTCCGCAATTTCGCTACCCAGTCCATCCAGTAGCGCCTGCACAAACGCCGTATCGCTGCCCTTATGTTCCGGTACGGCAACGATAAAACCGTGGGAAACAAGATGCTCTGCCAAGTAGGAGAAGGCCTGACGATTGGATGCCAGCCCGTGGGAAATCACAATAACGGGATGCTTCGGACGGGGCGTCTCTGACCCTTTTTTGGTGGGCGGCTGGGTACTGTCTACGATGTTGGACTGGATTCCGAGCTGAGGGTTGGGCCGACTGGGCCAGTACAAATCGATGAGCATTGGGGGGCGATCGCCACCAGAGGTCCTAACTGATCGCATGGACCAGGCATAGGGACCGGACTGGATCAAATCCGGAGGAACCTCTGCCGGGTCTGGGGGGAACGCCACAAACGCCCGATTGCGCTCCTGGCGAAACTGGGAAGCCACCACGCTTAGAGCCCGCCGCCGAATCGCCATCACCTGCTCAATTCGCTGCACGACACCAACGGCCTGCCCAATATCAATCTGCAAGTTTGTCGCTGGATAGCTTTGTAAAACCGACAGTAGGCTCAGCCCCTCTTCCCCCGACGCCGCTGTTGCCAGTGCCTCCCTAAGGGCGGGAACATCAGCAACCTGATCTGAATTACGCAGAATTTGAGCCAGGTAGTGAAGAATCGTGTTGCCCTGGGGGGAGTTGAGGAAGCTGAAGACAATTTGGGTGTTGACGTTAGCGGGCTCCCCCAATATTGAGCGAATTTCCGAAATTTCGTTGGGTTCCAGTAGCCGAGCATAAAGGCGTAGGTCCGGCTCGATCCGATTGTCGTTGACCAGCGTTTCTAGGCTGGAAACCTGGATGCGAGCGCGCAGCTTACCGTAGATAAATTCCACAGACTCCGCCGCCCAAGCGCTTCCCACAGCCCCTAAAATGCCGCTGCCGGCCAGTACCGTTGAGCAAAGCAGTCGCAGTAGTCGCGATCGCCTCCCTCCCTGTCGTTTTCCCACAAACAACCTCACCGCAATATCGTGATACGCCTTTTGACGTGCTGCGCTCTATTTTGAATCCATTTGCTTCGAATGTGCTGACTTCACGCCACCAGCTTCGAGTTACTGGCTGTGACTAGGTTGCGGGGTCACTGGCTGATTCCTCAAATCCCCAAGCTAGCCGCCACTCCGTTTTGCCTGATATCCCCGTGCCACCAACAGCTTGACCAACTGGTCAGCACAATCACCCTGTAATTCCAGAGTATCGTCCTTCACCGTTCCCCCGGTGCCGCACTGACCCTTCAATTTTTTCAGCAAATCTTTCAGGGTCTCCGGACGACATTGGAACCCGGACACTACCGTCACCGTTTTCCCGCCGCGTCCTCTACGCGATGCCTGTACCCGCAATTTCTGCTCGCTTGGGGGTAAGTCCACCGACTGCCGTTCCAGCGCCTCATCGCTAGAGCCGCCAAACTCTGAGTACACCACCCGATTCTGGTTACCTTTTCCCTTTCGCTTGCGATCGCCCATAGTCGTCACGTCGTCCTTGCCATTTTCCAGCCTTCCCAAGCCCGCCTCTCTAGTCCCGCGACCTCTGTCTACGACCCTTTCGCACGACTTGTCACAGAACCTCTATCAGATTTGGGCCACAACAAACGAACTCCCAAAATCGCAAATCCAAGCGCCGCGGTTCCCTTAACCCAAGCCGTCGGCAGCACCAGCGCGGCACCCCCACCAACCACGACACCAATGGCACTCGCCATAACCAACGCCACGGACGTACCCAAAAATACGGCAGTGGGCGATTTTGATTGGCCACTTAGGGCGATCGCCGCTAGCTGGCTCTTATCCCCCAGCTCCGCCAAAAATACCGTGGCAAAACTCAGCGCCAGTAGCTGCCAATTTGCCTGTCCATTCGCTAACCAATCCGATAACCAATCCATCACCCAATTCACTCCTTCCTATAACCGTGCTGTCCGTCGCAAAGAAACTAAAGCTTATTGGTGGTGCGCCTACATCCCGCTTGCGATGTCCCACAGCAGCGACGACGCCACCACCAGGAATATGCTGCCTACCACCTTTTCCAATAAACCCTTAGACAGGCGACCGGCGAGCAGACGCCCCAACAGCACTCCCACTAGGCTGGTCGCAACGAGAGCGATCGCGGCTCCCGAGAATACAATCCAGGGGCGCTGAGACTCGGCAGTCATCAACAGCACCGCCAGCTGAGTCTTGTCGCCAAACTCCGCCAGAAAGATTGCAATAAACGTCGTCCCAAAAACGCTTAGGAAAGTCTTGGGGGACTGGGCTGCGGAACTGTCGCTAAAATTTTCACTAGAGTCCCTAAGAGGCTGGTCAAGGACCGTATCGATGGACTCGCCAACGGGTTTAGGCGGGTCGAGAAGGGGCTGAGGCACGGTAAACGGGTAGGTTGAAGTCAACGGGAATGATTAAATCTTACAACTGCGACGGCGCTCCATAACACCTTTTCTTGGTCGACAGTCGCCTACGCGAATATAACGCAGAATTCATATTATGAAAACATTATGAATAAAAATCATGCCGGGAAATCTATAGCTAAAACCAGTAAATTCCTAAGCTTAGTTCTGCGTCATCGTCCAGAAATCATAGGTCTTGAGTTGGATCGTCAGGGTTGGGCAGAAGTTGATGATTTACTGACACAATTGGGGCTCCATGGACGGTCCATTACGCAAGAACAGTTAGTGAGAGTTGTTGAGGAAAATGATAAGCAGCGGTTCCGATTTAACGGCGATCGCACCCGCATCCGTGCCAGCCAAGGACATTCAGTTGCGATCGACCTAGCGCTGCCTCCCAAAAAGCCGCCCACTCAGCTATTCCACGGCACTGCCACTCGATTTCTAGACTCGATTCGACAGCAGGGATTGCTATCTAGAAGTCGGCAGCACGTTCATCTTTCCCAAGATAAATCGACCGCAGAAAAGGTGGGAAAGCGCCATGGCAGTCCAGTGATTCTAGTGGTCGATAGTGAAGGGATGTCGCGCGATAGCCTTGAATTTTTTCTGTCAGATAATGGCGTTTGGCTAACTGAAAAAGTACCCGAAGATTACATAGAGTTTCCGAAGTGGAAGCCGATTTAAACGATGCGTTAAATCTTGTCTTTTCTCTGAAGCAGGTGAGTCAGCTAATTCAGTAGTTCGATATCTTGCAAAATTCCTAGGTTGCAATTGAGCCAAGGTCAGTTGGGATATAGCTCTCTAAGATTCGCCCAAAGCTTGTTATTTGAGATGCATAGAGTTTGGCGATGCGATCGCCCATATCTCGCTCCATCTTTTCCAAAACTTTGGGGTCTAGAGAATCAATAGCGATCGTACCGCGACCCTGATCATAGCCAGAGCAGTGGATATACTCATCGTTACCCAGGAAAATAGCAACGTGGTCAACTTTCCCTTCAGGTGCATTTGCCTGAGAAAAGAAAATCAAATCTCCAGGCTCTAGCTCATCTTTTGAAATGCGCTGAGTCCATGCCTCTTGCTGATAGGAATCTCGAGGAAGCCAAACGCCCACTGCGGCAAAGGCAGCCTGTACTAGTCCTGAACAGTCATAATCTGGCGCGGTGGTTCCTCCCCATAGGTATTTATTGGGAACAGTCATCGCTTCTCCTGCGAAGGCGATCGCTCCAGGGATTTTTGCCACAATGTCATCCCGAGTAACTTTCACTGGTCGATATCCTTCACCGGCGGCGGGAATAACCTTTTGCCAATCAGCATTGGAAATCCATCCGCAGTAGCCATCTTCCATTAACTGTATTTGCGCTGCCGCGTCAGAAGCATCTACTGTTTCTGGTTCTAACGATTGGCTGTCTGGCGATCGCACCGGCACCAGAAAACGTCCCGCC
>JBCCTE010000264.1:0-5237 GCA_039198915.1 Cyanobacteria bacterium P01_D01_bin.73
CCGCCAAGGAACGCCATGCTCCTTCAGTATCGCCCGAATACCCTGCGCGTATTCACACAACACGATCATGCGCTCTTGTCAGGAGAACTCGCACGCCATTGGCAAGGCTTTAGTGAGCAACCTGAGCCCCTCTCACTGTCATCGGTTCTGGCGATCACCACCAGGACGGTTGAGACGTCGATGTTATTCGATGAATAGGAGTTAGTATATCTACTGACACTTACATCTACCAGCCATGGAACGCCCACCGCGCTTCTCAACCATCACTCCCAACACCGAAAGCACTTCCATTGGTATCCCTTGGAAGAGTAAAAAAAACCACACCGTTGATGCTGGATCGCAGTCCCTGGTGGACCTTCACGAACTTCGAGATCGCGCCAATGTCATGGAAATTCTGGTTGCGGAAGAAGTAGAACGGCAAATGAAGCGCTGCCCCAGTGCACTCCTCGAATACGTTAAAGCTGTTGAAGTTGAGACCTACGCCCTAAATCGACTCCCTCCTTTGTATGCTGCTTCCCATGAGGGGCTGGAGTACCAGAAGCAGCGTGCAATTCGCGAGTTTGGCGACAAAATCAAAACCATGGTTCGCCACGCCTTCTCTGCCGTGCAGCGTGATCCCCTGCGTAAATCGACGCCGCTGGTCTCGGAGGATGATAGAACCCGCCACCAAATGATTATTGAGATGGCGGCTAAGTTCCCGACCGCCGATGATTTGCCCAGCAAGGACACCGAGGAAAGCTCTGGGGAAATCGCAGCCCATGAGAGAGCTGCCCGCTTCCGGCGTTCTTCTCCCTCCCGCAGCCAGAGCCACCGCCGTTCCAAGGCGAGTGCTTGGGGGGATTCCTCGGACGGCTGGGATGCCGATCATCGCTACAACTATTAAGTATCAGGTTTAGCCAATAAGCACCTATCGGTGAGCCCCACTATTGGGCGTCACAGTTAATCCCACAACGGTATATTCTGAATATCTGGCGAGAAGATACGCCAGATATTTTTTTGACTTTATATCCGCATCCTTTGCTATCTAGTGCCGCTTTACTTCGGCGGCAGAGGCTGAAACGGTAGCGATCGCCCAGGACAGCCTGCTTTTAATATCCCCACCATTGCCCGGAGTTCTTCACACTCATGAGTTCTGCCATCCTTGATTCCGCTGCACCCGTAACGTTCCCCCTCGCTGCCGTGGTTGGTCAGGATGCAATTAAGCTGGCTTTGCTGTTGGCAGCAGTGGATCCAAAACTGGGGGGCGTGGCGATTTCTGGGCGGCGAGGAACGGCAAAGTCCGTTATGGCACGGGCACTTCATGCGCTGTTGCCCCCTATTGAAATTGTTGATGGCTCTTTGAGTAACTGTGATCCGGGCGATCGCACCACCTGGGAAGACGGGCTGAGCCAAAGCCTTGGCAGCACTGACGAAGACAATACCCCCACCAAAGTTATCCCCGCCCCCTTTGTACAAATTCCCCTAGGCGTCACCGAAGACCGACTGCTGGGATCTGTCGATGTGGGGCTATCGGTCAAGCGCGGCGAAACAGTTTTCCAGGCCGGTCTTCTGGCTGAGGCAAACCGTGGCGTGCTTTATGTTGACGAACTAAACTTGCTGGACGACCAGATTGCCAACCTGCTGCTAAGCACCCTGAGCGAGGGCAACAACAAAATCGAGCGCGAGGGCATCAGCTTCACCCACCCTTGCAATCCCCTGCTAATCGCCACCTTCAACCCCGAGGAAGGTCCCCTGCGCGAGCACCTTTTAGATCGCATCGCCATCACTCTGTCCGCTGACGGCGTTTTGGGCATTGATCAGCGCGTAGATGTGGTTACCCAAGCCACCGACTATGCCCGCAGCCCCCAAGAATTTTTGGCGCAGTACGAAGAGGAGCTAGACGGCTTACGGACCCAGCTAATCCTGGCGCGGGAGTGGTTGAAGGACGTCACCATCAGCACCGAACAGGTGGATTATCTGGTGAAGGAAGCCATTCGTGGTCGGGTGCAGGGACACCGGGCAGAGCTATTTGCGGTGCGGGTGGCAAAAGCACACGCGGCGCTGGAAGGTCGCACTTCCGTTTCGGCGGGAGATTTGAAAATTGCGGTGCAGTTGGTGATTGTGCCACGGGCAACGGTAGTAGAGACGCCACCTGACGAGCAGCAGGAGCAAAAACCGCCCCCGCCTCCACCGGAGTCCCAGAACCAGTCTGACGATCAGCAGCAGGACCAGGATGACCAGGATGACGAGAGCGAGGACGACGGCGACCAGGATGACGAGCCCGATGAGCCCCCCGCATTGCCGGAGGAATTTGTTTTCGATGCGGAAGGCGTAATTATGGATGAGTCGGTGATGTATTTTGCCCAAATGGCAAATCAGCGCCAGGGGAATTCCGGCTCCCGCAGCATTGTGTTTTCCGACGATCGCGGCAGATATGTCCGCCCGATGTTGCCTCGGGGACCGGTGAAACGCATCGCTGTAGACGCCACCCTGCGTGCTTCTGCTCCCTACCAAAAGAGCCGCAAAGCACGGGCATTGGCGAAGGTGGGCGTTGGCGAGTCCATCCGCCGAGTGTACGTAGAACAGTCAGATATTCGTTCCAAGCGGCTGGCGCGGAAGGCAGGGGCGCTAATTATTTTCCTGGTGGATGCATCGGGTTCTATGGCGCTAAACCGAATGCAGTCGGCGAAGGGTGCAGTGCTGCGACTGCTGACGGAGGCGTATCAAAACCGTGATCAGGTGTCGCTAATTCCTTTCCGGGGTGAGCAGGCAGAGGTCTTGCTGCCTCCTACCCGGTCGATCGCCGCAGCCCGACGGCGGATGGAAACCATGCCCTGTGGCGGTGGCTCACCCCTTGCGCACGGACTGACTCAGTCGGTGCGAGTTGGACTCAATGCTATCCAATCTGGCGATATCGGACAGGTGGTGCTGGTGGCGATTACTGACGGGCGTGGCAATGTGCCCCTGTCGCGATCGCTAGGCCAGGTCATGGGCGAAGACGATGAACAGCCAGACCTGAAGGAAGAGCTGCTGGAAATTGGCGGCAAGATTCGCGCGACAGGGATGCAGTTCCTGCTAATTGATACCCAAAGCCGCTTTGTCAAAACCAAATTTGCTGAAGAACTAGCCAACGCAGCAGGCGGAAAGTATTACCACCTGCCGAAAGCCAACGACCAGGCGATCGCTCAAATGGCCATGGGTGCAATCAACCGATAAGGTCAGGCGCCGAACTCTTCCGTTCCCAGCGTCGGTATTTCAATTACAAACGTAGTTCCCTCTCCAGGCGCACTGCGATAATTCAATTTGCCGCGGTGCTGATCCGTAATAATGCGGTAGCTAATGGACAGTCCTAGCCCGGTCCCTTTACCCACTGGTTTAGTGGTAAAAAACGGATCGAAAAGTTTTAATCCCGCCCCATCTTTAATGCCGGGACCATTATCTTGAATCTCAATAACTACCGACGACGGATTAGATTCGGAGCAATGTTTTGTGGATATTTCAATTATGCCAGGATTACTTTTTCGTTCCTCTGGCGATCGCCTAGCACTGTATTCCTCCAAGGCGTCAATGGCATTTGAAAGCAAATTCATAAAGACCTGATTTAGCAACCCAGGGTGACAGATAACGCCAGGAAGCTCATCATAATCAGCCTTAATCTGAATTTCTGGACGCTCTGAATTTGCCTTTAGCCGATGTTGCAAAATCATCAAAGTGCTATCGATACCATCATGGATATCAACGCACTTCTGAGTCGCCTCATCCAAACGCGAAAAATTCCGCAAGGAAAGCACAATATCCCGGATTCTCGTGGTTCCTAAATCCATAGAATGCAGGATTTTATCCATATCGTCCTGAATAAAAGCCAAATCTATATTTTCAATTTCTTGCCTAACTCCTGATGGTAACTCTCCAGAATTTCTCTCATATATGTTGATCAACTCTAAAGTGCTTTGCCAGTAATCCCGTAGATATCTCAAATTGCCATGGACGAAATTTACAGGGTTATTAACCTCGTGGGCAATTCCTGCTACTAACTGCCCTAAGCTCGACATCTTTTCACTTTGAATAAGCTGCCCTTGAGTTTCCCCCAACTCCTTCAACGCTTGAGTCAGCGTTTTTGTCTGGGCTTCTAAATCCTGGTTATTAGTCTCCAGTAGCATTAAATTATCCCGAAGTTGAATCACCATTTGATTAAAGGACTGAGCCAAAATCTCAAGCTCATCATTTGTTTCAATGGTCACCAACTCATCAAAATTCCCTCGGGCGAGTTGCCTTGTCCCCTTTACCAAATGCTGGATGGGCCTTGTAATATGGCGACTTACCCACTGAGCTAGCAGGATGCCTAACAGCGGTGAAAAAGCAATAATCGCTAAGCCACGATTTCGAATATCTTCTAGCTCGTGCTCTAGGGAATCCGTTGCCAAAGCGATTTGAATGGCTCCAAAGGGCGTGCCTCCGGTTACAAATGCGCGACCGACAACCAGTCGGCTGTGCTCCCATCTCATTCTCGTTACTGAACTTTGAACGAGTTTTGCTCCCTCTGGATCTGAATCAATCTGAAAGGCGGCGCTTGTCCTCGTGGTGTCGGCAATAAGTCGTCCCTCGCCATCGTAGGCAGCCCCAAAGACGACAAGGGACTTATCCTTACCCAGGGATTCCATAAACTCCTCTAGGAAATCGGAGTCCAGATTGTAAAGGGGTTTTCGTAGGCTGATCTCCAAGGAATTAAGCAGCAAGGTGGCTTCGTTTTGCAATTCAACCCGTGCCCCTCGCTGCTCGCGCTCCATAAAGAAGACGGTCGTTCCGCCAACGGAGGCGGCAACAATGCCTGTAATTAGCAAAGTCAACTTGAAGGATAGTGATCGCCGATAGCGCCGCCACTTCCCCCGGAGGCGGCGAGACCAGTCAGGATAGTTGATTGATTTTGGTGGATATCTCAACTCTTCCATAAATCAGCCTTTCAACACGAATACTGAACGCGCACAGTTAACTAGCGCAACTTAATGACAGCACTTCGAAAAACGCAGCCATATCTTCACACTTCTTAAAACATCATTGTTCAAAGTTCAGAGCATTTCAAGGCATTATTTGGAAAGCTCGTAGAGTTTTCGCATTCTGGCAAAGGACTGTTCTAGCCCTCCCGGAAGTTCATCAAACTTTGCCGTGCGCTCAAAGCCCTCAAGCTCCTGCTTTCCCTTCTCGCTTTTGTCCGCAGCTAGTAGCGCCGCCTTGATGGCTTCAACCTGCTTAGGGCTAAG
>JBCCTE010000265.1:0-5235 GCA_039198915.1 Cyanobacteria bacterium P01_D01_bin.73
ACCCGTTGCGCTTTGACGGTTGTGCCGAAGACGCTCAAGGGTAAGGCCTCTGACGGCAGCGACGTGGAATTGTGGGGTCTGTGGAATCGTAGACAGTCCACCAAGTTCAACGGCGTTTCCTACATCGTCCAGCGTGGTGCTGAGGCAGTGTATTCCGATGCTGGGCGATCGCAAACTAAGGCGTTGATTAGCTTCTACCTGGAGAACGCCAAAATCATCCGCGAAAAGCTAACCGAGGCGGGTCTAAAGGTATACGGCGGCGTCAATGCGCCCTACGTTTGGGTGCAAACCCCCGACGGTCTATCGAGCTGGGATTTCTTCGATAAGCTGCTGCAAAGCTGCAATGTTGTCGGCACGCCGGGCTCTGGCTTCGGTGCTGCTGGCGAGGGCTATTTCCGTATCTCTGCTTTCAACAGCCGCGAGAACGTTAACGAAGCCATGAAGCGCATTGGTAACGTCTTCAGCAAGCAGCCAGTTGCGTAAAAAACTGGCTAAATTGCTCGTAATTTAAGTGCAAGTTACAAGTTCAAATAACAGGCGATCGCCCAATCAAATCGACCTAGCAATCGTGGTGGTTAACTATCACTGCACCGCCGAAATTAAGCGGCTGCTCGGGTCAATTGAGCGATCGCTTTCTTATTGCAACGCAGCAGAAAACACCCTCAATCTTCAGGTGTGGATTATCAATAATTCACCGGACGATTCCTCTCTCTCAGATCTGCCATACGCGACGAAAATCACCGTCCGTTTAATTCAAGCAACTGGCAATATTGGCTTTGGGCGTGCTTGTAATTTGGCGATCGCCCAGCTCTGGAAACTTTCAAATCGCCCCTGGATTTGGCTGCTCAATCCTGACACAACCCTCAACTCCGATACGCTGCAAAACTGGATGGCGCTGCTGGGTAACCATCGCAATATTCCCTGGGCGATCGCCGGCACAACGGTCAAAAATACCGACCAAAACATTGAGTTCAGCGGCGGCTATTGGGATCCAAAAACCGGTGAAATCTATCCTCTAACCACTCCAACATCGGTCCAAAGTTGGCAGCCAATTCTTTGGGCAAGCGGCTGTAGTCTAATCCTTAATCCCGATAAATTTGGCGAGAAAACGCCTCAATTTGACCCTGATTTTTTTCTCTATTACGAAGACTTCGAATTCTGTCGACGCTACGAAAAACTGTTACGATCACCCGAAAATCCTTACCCAATTGCCCTACTTCCCAGCATCTCCGTTATCCACCACACCTCCAGCGTCACCGGACGCACCCCAGCAAAGAAAACAGCTTGGGCGATCGAAGGGTATTTACTGGCTCTAGAAAAATGTGTGCCGCGTGGAGTTTGGTTGAGGCGGTTAGTGCGGATTGCGATCGCTGCTGGTTTGGCACGTTTGCGGGGGCGATCAGGCAAATGGATAGGAATTAAGCGCTATTTTCGTCGTCGCTTTAGTCAATAAAGAACTTTTGGGAATAATAGTTTCTAGGGGCAATTGAATTAGACTACGCCGTCATGTATCTTCAAACTTTCAGATAGCTTTGTATTGAAAATATGGCGGAAGAACTACGGCTTAGTTACGAATCTCCTCAAATTAGCGGCGATCGCATCAAATGGTTTGGAACCATGACCGCTTCTGATGTTGACAGCCGTATTTTCTTTGATTTTTCATATCCAAATATCAGCAAGTTTCAGCCCACCATTCGACCCTTTCTGCTGGCTTATCTAGTGCCCGCAATGCGCCTTGGGCGTCCCCTTCGTCTCAGTCAACCCATCGATGCATCGACTTATCAAAACCTGATGGAATGGCAGGAAACCTTTGCCTCGCTGATTCCCAAACGCCTAAAAGTCGTACCAATTCGGGGCGAGATTACCCGCGATATCCCCAGGCTAGTTCAAGGCGATCGCCAGTCACTCACCACATTTTCCGGCGGCGTCGATAGCTGTTTCACGGCTCTCCGCCACGCCGGCAAAACCATAGATGCTCATCCCGACCCGACCTATCGGCGATCGCGCCTGGCAGCCGGATTAATGGTTCACGGCTTCGATATTCCCCTGAACCAGTCCGATATTTTCGAATCCGCCTGGGCACGCTCCAAACGAATGCTGGAAAGCTGGGGTGCCACCGCCCTTCGCATGCGCACCAACCTGCGATCGCTCAACGTAGAATTCGACTGCGACTGGGGTAACGAATCCCACGGCATTTGGCTCGCCGCCGTCCTTTCCTGCTACGAATCCTGCTACGACACATTTCTAATCCCATCCACCTACGCCCACCCCGCCCTGTCAATGCCGTGGGGCTCTAACGCCATCACTGATCCCCTCTTCTCCTCCGGCTCCGCTACCTACTGGCACGACGGTGCAGCCTACAACAAGCTGGAAAAAGTACGCGGTATTGCCCACGACCTATCGGTACAGCGTAATTTAAGGGTCTGCTGGCAAGGTGCACAGCTAGACCGAAACTGCGGTCACTGCTTCAAATGCGTCGCCACACAACTGTGCTTCCTCGTCTCCGGGCATGCCGAACCTGACTGCTTTGAACGCCCTTACACCAACGCAGATATTGCAAAGGTTCATTTGCGAACTCCCCCTAACCGATGGCTGTTCCAACAACTCCGTCAAGAGGCAAAAGCACAGAATCATCAGTCCGTTGTCCGATCGCTAAATCGTATGTTCGCTCGACAGTTTTTCCTTGATTTTTCGCCCAGAAAAATTCTCAAGAAAATACTAAAATCACTTGGACTCAGGGCAACCTAATGAATTTTATTATCCATTGGTTGACGTTTCATTAATCAGACTTAGCCATCTCTAAAAGCCCTAAATCGCAGGAATTACAGGTCTTCAAAGAACGATCCAGGTTAAAAAAGTGGATATTTTTTTCAGCATCTGGGAATTATGGTTGTGTAAGAGCACCTGCGTGACTGAAGGACTTAAACAGCACTTATGACTACTCAACTGCTATCTCGCTCCACGAAAGCTAGTTCCGACGCCCAAGAAACGCTGACGTTAGACAATTGGCTGGCGGAATTTGAAGATTGCGTTCGCTCCCGTGATACTGATCGCGGTCGGCAACTGTTTGATGAAAATGTCTATGCCTTTGGAACTCGTGCTGATGTCGCTACCGGTCTCGACGATCTAGTGAAGAATCAGTGGACACCAATTTGGTTAAACACTCAGGGCTTCCACTTTCTTTTTGAAAGCGCAAAATACATTGTTTCTGATGATAGGTCCACCGTTTGCGCAATGGTTAGCTGGGAATCCCATGCCGTTGAAAATGGTCAAAAGGGTTATTTACGGAGCGGTCGCTGCACCTTAGCTTTACGGAAAGATAGCAGTGCACCCTTTGGATATCTGGCGATGCATTCACACTTTTCAAAGCTACCCAAAGCGGAATTCTAAGTCGCAAGCGAACAGGAATTGCAGCGCATTGAAGCTGTAATTAAAACTCTCCAACTGTTGATGATGGGCATCAGTTTTTCTGGCGATAAACTGATGCCTTTTTTGTGCTTTTATTACATGCAATTGACTCCATTCACCATGGCCATCTGATGATTTCCACTAGATTTTGCCTGGGAATCAACAGCAGAACAATGCGATTAGATTCAAATTCCTACGATGCGCTGTAAAATTACCCGACCACTGTGCCGGTCTGCCATCATAAGTCCAGTGTCCATCCCTGTTCCCCATGAGCATTGCCCCTGACCCCCACGATTTAATTAAGGACTTGCCTGTTCGATCGCGATCACAATCAACACCACCGGATTGGGGCGCATTTTCGACGGCGGATGTGGGCGTTTCCTTCGCGATGCGGCTAACGGCAAAGTGGCTGATTCCGGTGAGTGTCACCGTCATGGTGGTGGGGTTGGTGACGGGGAATTTATGGATTGGTCTGACCGGCGGATTTGTAACGCTGGCAGCTTCCCTATGGCTGTTGGGACCGTTTCGCACACAGCTTTGGAAGCAGCTAATTCCACCCACCTGGCGAGTACCGATTATTGCCGGGCTGGGGCTATTGGCAGCGACCTTTGGATTATTGCTGCTGTGGGGAACGGAGCGGTCGGAGTGGCTGAAGGGGTCGCGGTTTCCGGCGATTAATTGGGAGGCGATCGGTGCAATTAGCGAGGCGCTGGGGGCGTTGGGGCAAATCGCGATCGCCGTGCTAGCCGTCTACGTCGCGTGGCAGCAGTACGTCATCTCCCGCGATTTAACCATTCAGCAAAATCGCATTACCCAACAACAAACCATTGATGCGTATTTTCAAGGCGTCTCAGATTTGGCGCTAGATGAGCAGGGATTCTTGGAGGATTGGCCCCAAGAGCGGGCGATCGCAGAAGGGCGCACCGCCGCAATTTTTAGCAGCATCGACGCAGAAGGAAAGGCAAAGGTCATTCGATTCCTATCCCAGGCAAAACTGGTGACGCCATTGAAGCGAGATCAACGATTAGGGCGACCGATTTTAGATGGCTCTGGCGGCTATGCAGAGGATCGACAGTTTGGGGTGCGGGTCATTGATTTGGGGGTGATGCTGGCGGGGGCAAGCTTACAAAGAACCGACCTGCGCTGGACTGATTTGGGCGCGGCGAATCTAGTGCGGGCGGATTTGCGCGGCTGCAATTTATCAGGGGCGAACCTATCCCAAACGGTTTTATTTGAGGCGGATTTGACCGGTGCAGATCTGAAGGGAACGCGGCTGTTTTATGGAGATGCTACGAGGGCGACACCGCGATCGCGAGACCAGTCGGACGTGGATTTTTCAACCGGCGAAGGTACTGGCGCGGTAGTGGAAAATGTGGACCTTAGCCAGGTGCAAGATTTATCGGAAGAACAGCGATTTTATTGCTGTAGCTGGGGCGGAGAGAAGACGCGGCGATCCGTGCCAGGGGGATGCGCAGGTATTGAAAATAAGCTGAGTCGCTAGATTGTTAGGGTACTGCCCTGAGGGAGAGGCGCTATGGCATCCGCAGGATTTTGGGACAAGATTGCTGAAAAGTATTCGAAACAGCCGATCGCTGATGAAGCATCCTACGAGAAAAAGCTGGCGGTCACCCGCGAATACTTGAAGCCAGGGATGGAACTGCTGGAAATTGGTTGTGGCACCGGCTCAACGGCGTTGTTCCATGCGCCCTATGTGAAGCATATTCGGGCAATTGATTTTTCTGAAAAAATGATCGGAATTGCCCAAGCAAAAGCGGCTGATCAAAATATCGAGAACGTCACCTTTGAACAATCTGGAATTGATGATCT
>JBCCTE010000266.1:0-5235 GCA_039198915.1 Cyanobacteria bacterium P01_D01_bin.73
CTTGGACTTTGCATACTTGGAATTGCCTGGCGACTGTAGCAGGGCTTCCAGCAGCGCATCCTGTTGGTCCACCATGGCTTCTCCCAGGTTTTTTAGAAACGCCTTATCCAAGGAAGAGCTGGCAACAAACACATCATTGGGCAGTGGCGGTCCATCAATCAAAGTTTTGACCTGTTCGGCAGCACCGTCCACCTTGCTCAAAATTTTTGCTGTGGTATTCGGGGATGCGGCAAAGGCATCAATTTCCTCCGCGAGGAGGGCTTGTACCCGAGTTTTGCCTATTATGCGAATGGTGACATCCTCTGAGGGGGTTAACCCAGCGTCAGACATAAGCTGACCGGCACCGATGTGGCCGGCCGTTGCCCCCTCTGAGGCGACACCAAAAACCTTCCCTTTTAAATCCTGCATCGTTTCAATGCCGCTGTCGGCACGGACCGTAATGCGAGTTCGATAGTTGGGGCGGGTAAGTGCCACGATAGGAACGGCTTTAGCGCGGGCATTTAGCAGAAGATATTCTGACGGACCTGCCAGAACCAAATCCATTTGCTGGTTCAGCAGTGCCGGAGCTGCTGCAACAAAGCTGTCCAGGGGAACCGGTTCCACGGGCAAGCCGATCGCCTCACCCAGGGCTTCATAAAATGCACCAAAGTCCTTCTCTAAAGGTTCCAGTCCCTGTAAATCCGTGACCGAAAACCGTAGGGCTTCAGGCGATTTCCCTGCTCCCGGCGAACCGCTGCGATCGCCACAGGCAACCACTAAACCACTGCCAAGCGCGAACCAAAATGCGGTGCCCACAAACTGACGACGTTTCATGTTTCTCTCGTACGGGTAATAGAAATTGCTTGGGGTTATCGCTCAAAGATGCGCCCAACTCAAAAGACTTCCCAGAGGCTGTATATCTTTCCCCCAAGCGACGATATCCTCACCAGTTGCCTATCGATTTTTAGGACAGAATTTCATTTGAGAGTCAATTAAACGACTCTCAAATGCGATTTTCTGACCCTAAAGTTCTTAGTGTCTGGGAAGTCTGTTATTTGACAGAGCACTTACTGTCTTTTGAACAATAATGTGCCCGGATTTCGGCGATCGCCATCAAACCATCGCCATCAAAGCTATTGAATCAGTGCATCCAAACCCAGGGTTTGGTACATGGTGCGAACTTGGTCGTAGTCACTATCCATTGCGGGAACCAACGTGGACTTTGCATACTTAGAATTTTCCGGTGACTGTAGCAAAGCCGTCAGTAGTTTTTCCTGCTGGCTCACCATAGTTTCTTCCAAGGCCTTCAGAAACGCCGAATCCAAAGAAGAGCTGGCGACAAACACATCGTTGGGCAATGGCGGCCCTTCCACCAGCGTAACCACCTTGTCCAAAGCTCCGTCTACGTTGCCGATAAACCGATCAATGCGGGATGCAGAGTCCGCCCAGGCATCAATTTCCCCTGAAAGCAGAGCCGTTAAACCGCGATCGCCCGGCATTTTTACGGTGATGTCCTGCACCGGATCCAAACCCGCGTCAGCGATCAATTGACTAGCGCCAATATGTCCCGCTGTTGACCCCTCTGTGCGCATTCCCACAGCTTTACCCTTGAGATCCTTCAGGGTTTTAAGACCGCTGTCAGCTAGGGTCACCATTTTTGTCCGGTACCCCGGTCGAGTGATTGCCACAATGGGAACGGCGCGGGCGCGGGCATTGAGTAATAAATACTCTGACGGACCTGCCAGCACCAGGTCCATCTGTTTATTTAGCAAAGCAGGGGCAGCGGCAACGAAACTATCCAAAGGAACGGGCTCAATGGGTAGGGCGATCGCCTCCCCCAATGCCCTATAAAATTCGCCAAAATCCTTCTCCAAAGGCTCAATACCCTTTACATCTGTAACGGAAAATCGAAGGGCATCGAGGTTGTGGTTTATTCCCGACAAACCACCGCGATCGCCACAAGCAGCCACCAAACCACTGCCAGCCGCGAACCACAGCGCATTGCTTACAAACTGACGACGTCTCATATTGCTTTTCCTTTGAATAGTAAATGAGTCGTAAAACTCACTTAAAAATTTGTTTTTAAAAAAGTCAAAGGCTGCTGTCAATCAATCAATTTCTCAGCCAGTCCCAAGTCCGTGAAATCCAAGCTAAACGACACAGGAATTACAAATTCACGATGCTGTATTAAATAGCCGAGTCGGTTATTGAGTGGAAGGCCCAGTAGAGACAACTACTCCAAAAGAACCTACTATCCATCCCTAAATTCCAGTAGATACTTGCAGCTAAAATTGAGCAAGTAGAAGCTTACGTTTACAAACTGATTTGACTCAAACAGACGCCTTAAATAGACACACCCGCCTATTATGAGTCTAAATTAACAGTATTTAAATGTCCGTAATATGACTTGATTCGCAATGGACCTTAATGCACCAAAGTCTCCTCATGCTCAGCATTGATTAAGGCGACATTGATCGGGACTTCAATGATGAAAGCCGTGCCCTGTCCGGGAGTTGAAACACAGGAAAGTTTGCCGTGATGCCTATCTGCAACAATCTGATAGCTGACTGCTAGCCCCATGCCGGTGCCCTTGCCAACTTCTTTGGTGGTAACGAAGGGATCAAAAAGCTGGTGGCGCACTGAAGGGGCAATGCCGGGACCGTTATCGCTGATGGAGATTAAGCAGCGATCGCCATCGCTGTGAGTGTGAATCGTTAATTGTGGCTGAAACGCTGAATTGCCTAGCTCCTTCGAATCTGAAAGATTTGGATTTTTCCCCGCAGCTATGCTGCCTTCAAAGGCGTCGATGGCGTTAATGATGATGTTCATAAACACCTGATTTAGCTGACCGGCGTAGCAGTTAACCAAGGGCAAATCGCCGTAATCCCGGATGATTTCAATTGCCGGGCGATCGCCACTTCCCTTAAAACGATGCCCCAAAATCGTTAGAGTACTGTCAAGCCCCTTGTGCAAATCCGCAAGCTTGAGTTCTGACTCATCCAAGCGTGCGAAAGTGCGCAGGGACAACACAATTTGCTTAATACGCTCCGCCCCCACCTTCATCGATTCCAGCAGCTTGGTTACATCCTCTTCCAAGAAAGGCAGATCAACCTCTTTCAACTTTGCGGTGATCACCTCAGTCTCTTCATACTCACTGCGATACAAATTAATCACATCCAGTAGATCGCCCACATACTCCGTTGCGTGATTAACATTGCTGTAGATAAAACCCACCGGATTATTAATCTCGTGGGCAACCCCCGCCACCAACTGACCCAAGCTCGACATCTTCTCACTTTGAATCATTTGCGCCTGCGCCGCCCTCAGCTCGCGCGTTCGACGCTCAACACGCTGCTCTAGCGTTTCCTGAGCCGTCTTCAAATCCTGAGTGTACTGCCCCGCCCATCGCACCAGCTGATCAATCGACGCCGCTAGCTGAGCCGTTTCATCTTCCGTCTTTACCGACACTCGCAGCTCAAAATTTTGCTCATCGGTAATGCGACGGGTCTGAGCCGTCAGTTGACCAATGGGGTGGGCGATCGCGCGACTAACGCTAGTGGCACAAATTGCCGCCAGCGCCGTTGCCCCCGCCAAACTCGCAATCACAATCCATATCCGAAAATGCCGAGCCGCCTGGAAATCCTCCAACGCAGCCTGCTCCAGGAAGACCGCTGTTTCCTTCAGCTGCGAAAGCTGACTCGACATACGCTGCAACTGCTCCTGCAGCTCCTTTGCCCTGGGCGTATTCATCTCATCCCGGAGCAATACAATCCTATCCTTAGCCAACTGAGACTCAAAGGAATCAGCCCCAGAAGACGAACCGAGCGCCTGCCACATGGGCTCAATCCAAAGCTCATACTCATCCAAAAACAGCCGCATTGGACGGGTCACTGACAGCCCCTGATCGACCCCCGGACTTGAACTGTTCTCCTTAATAAAGGCCTCAAGTCCTGAGACCGACGATCGCAACTTAGCGATGTCATCCATCGACTGCGCCACTCGATAGTGCAGTTGCCCCCACTGTTCTGATGCGTTCAACAACTGCTGAGGATAGAGCAAGGCCAAAGGTGAAGACTCATTGGACAAGCGAAAAATCCATTCCGCATTTTGGGCAGTGATATCACGCTGTATTAGCGCCTCGTCTTCTCGGAGCGCTCCAACAATCAATCCAGCACTGACACCCACCACCGCGATTCCAATACTCAGCGCGTAGCCCAGGGCGATTTTGTAGGCAATTTTCTGATGCTCAAAACGATGGGCAAACTGCTCACCAAGCTTCTTCACCTGGCGAATTCCCAATTGACCTCGTCGTTTCCCTGCGGAGTTTAACTGCTTATTAGAAACAACTTCTTTAACGAGTGGAACGTTGAAGGACATAGCGTCAGAAATCGCTACCAATTTCAGTTTGCTGGAGCAACACTTGTGAAACTTACGGACACAAGATTATAGGCGACTTTGCGATCTCCCGAATTGATTCTAGCCGTTTCAAACTTAGGACACACGGAGCCAGAAAATGCCACTTCTCGGCTCAATTCTCTCTAAACACATCTACAATTACTGAAAACGATATGCAATCAAGAGCTTGAATCAGAAACTCAAACGAAATTGACCCAAAACATCTTAATATCACGCCACTCAAAACTTGTAATACTTCTATCATTTTTTATTGCGATCCAGTGTCAATAAATCATGTAAAAAACATCACGAATAGTGTCGATGATTGTTGCGCTTAAACGCATTTTAATAACTAGAAATCAAATAAAGTTGTTATTGTTTGGCGCCTCGGTTGTCCCTCGGAGGCAATGAGCCAGGCGCTGTAGCCACTTCCCAAAGCCGGGATGAGCTTTTTCTGCAAAGCTCGCTTGATAAGTCCGCTGCAACTTGGGGGCTTGTTGCAAGCCAAAGGCAGTAAATGCCCAATCAATAAACTTTTAATTTGAGCTATTGATGACATCCTGTTGCGTTGACGGATCTTCAGGTGAATTTTTAGACTGATTTTTGGGCAGGGCCTCAGGTGCGGCGGCGACAGGCTTTTTTGAGTTTGTTGATTTTGGCTCGGACGTTCTTGGGGACGCCGAGGTTGGCAGTGCTGATTAAACGGTTGAATTCGCGCTGGAAGTGCTGGGCGATCGCCGAATTCTCGATCACAATCAACGTTTCGTCATTGGTGCGGGCTGCCTGCTGCGACCAGTTGTGGGAGCCGGTAATGACAGTCCTGCGATCCAGCACCGCGAATTTATGGTGAAGCAGGTCGCC
>JBCCTE010000267.1:0-5212 GCA_039198915.1 Cyanobacteria bacterium P01_D01_bin.73
GGCCGCCCAGCCGCAGTCCCTCCCAATAGTCAATGCGATCGCCCCCAAAAGCCCGTGCCAACCCCGGCATCACCAGCTCCAAATACTCCCGCACCTCAGTTTGCGAAGGACGCTGGGGCGGCGGCTCAGGATAATCCGCCCGCGCAAAATAAAATCGCGATCCCCCGTCATATTTGGCACTCATATGGGGAATCGTCTGTTGCTCCGGCTCCTGGGGAAAGGCGATCGCGAAACTATTATCTGGCGCAACATAGGGCACCCAACCGTCCGGCACCTCAGTTTCTAGAGCTTCTGAAACATCCTCTACAGCCTCTGATTCAGGGGACTCCACAGGCGACGGTTCCACCTCAGACACCGAAGGCGACACCGCAATGTCTGTCGGTTCTCCTGCCCCACCACAGCCTCCGAGCAATAAAGTCAAGCCAATACCAGTGACTAAAGCCCCCCTTACCAAGAGGGGATGGGGGGAGCCAATCCCACTCCAGCCCCAGCCCAGTCTCTTGAGAAAAGGTTGAGATGCTGAGGCTCCCACCTCGATCCCACCTTGGTAAGGGGGGAGGTTAGTTTTTTGAGTGGGGCTGGGCATTAGCTTGATTTACTGGCTTGGTTCAGAGGATTCAAAATACCGCGCAGATTTTGGCAGCGAACCTGATCGGTGAAACTTAGACCACTATTACCATCGAGCACTGCGATCGCCTCAATTCCCGCCAGCAAAGCCGTCGCCGCCGCCACCGTGTCATAGCCTCGCCGCTGGGCCACCGCGATCGCCCCTCGATCCGCATCCACCTGCCGCTCGGGACTGCGCCGTTGCTGCCACCACTGCCAGCCCGCGCCCCCTGCCAAGGCACCAGCAGCGATCGCTCCAACCCCGTCCCCCTGCGCCAGCTCAAAGGTCGTAACCACTGCCGCTAGCAATGCCACCCCCTGCTGCCACTGGGGTTCAAACCACCGCATCCCCGTCAGCCAACACACCTCCCGCAAAAACAATAAATCCCGCTGCGGTTCTGGAAGCTGAAGCCACCGGTCAAAGTCAATGGCGATCGCTCGGTTCCTCTGCCACGGATAGGGAAATTCACTGGCGATCGTCTGCACTGCTTCCGGCGCGTCCACGATTTTCACTACCATCCGCCCCGACGCTGGAATTAACGCCCGGAGTCGGTACATTTCTGAACTCTTGATGTCGGAAGGGGTAGCATCCGCAGCCATAGAGAAATTTTTGCGGCGATTTGACTGGAAATAATCATAATGGCTGGGCGATCGCCCTGATGCCCCTCCACAAATCTTGGATTAAAGTGCTGGAGGGGCGTCCAGCTTCAGAGAAAGTTTCGGCAAAAGTTACGGCAATAGCTTCCACAACACCTGCACCACTGGGACCAAACGGCGGCATCAATAGCACTATGAAAATCCTGATCTATTCCTATAACTACCATCCCGAACCCATTGGCATTGCGCCCCTAATGACGGAGCTGGCGGAGGGATTGGCGGCGCGGGGACACGAGGTGCGCGTGCTGACAGGAATGCCCAACTATCCCCAGCGGCGGATTTACGAAGGCTATCGCGGCAAAGCCTATATGACCGAGCACCGTAACGGCGTTCGCGTCGATCGCTGCTACGTATGGATTCGCCCCAAACCCGGCTTGGTAACTCGGATGGCGCTGGACGGCAGCTTTGTCTTTACCAGTTTTGCGCGATCGCTATTCGGCTGGCGACCAGATATTATTTTATTCGCCTCACCGCCGCTGCCCGTAAGCGTCCCCGCCTGGCTGCTGGGCAAACTTAAGGGATGTCCCGTGGTGCTCAATTTGCAGGATATTTTGCCCGAGGCAGCGGTGCACACCGGCTTAATTCGCAACGAAAAAGCCATCAAAATCTTCGAAGCACTGGAAAACTTTGCTTACAAACGTGCCACCCACGTCAGCGTAATTGCCGAAGGATTTGTCGATAATTTGATCGGCAAAAACGTCCCTGAAAACAAGATTTCCCTCATTCCAAACTGGGTAAATACTAACTTTATCCACCCTATGGCAAAGCACAATAGTTTCCGCGAAGAGCACGGCTTACAAAATAATTTCGTCGTGATGTATTCCGGCAATATTGCCCTAACCCAGGGACTGGAAACAGTGGTAAATGCAGCTGCATTGCTGAAAGACCATCCTGATGTGGACAATATCCAACGACAAAACAGCATCAAATTTGTCATTGTCGGCGAAGAAAAAGCCCTGAAGAAATTAGAAGATTACTGTCGTGATCGCCAGGTCCTGGACTACGTTCTCCTACTTCCTTTCCAACCGCGAGAACGCTTACCAGAAATGTTGGCGGCGGCAGATGTGGGCTTGATTGTCCAAAAATCCAACGTGGTTGCCTTCAATATGCCGTCCAAAACCCAGGTGCTGCTGGCTAGCGGTCGGGCAATTATTGCATCGGTACCAGGATCAGGAACGGCAGCGCGGGCCGTTCGCTCCAGCGAAGGCGGTTTGGTGGTGGAGCCGGAATCTCCGCAGGATTTGCTGGACGCGGTGTTGACCTTGGCAAATGATCGTGATCGCACCACAACTCTCGGCAAATACGGGCGCGCCTACGCTGAGAAAACCTACAGCTTTGAAAGCGCTTTAAATTCCTACGAGGCCCTTTTTAAAAAGCTCTGTCGATAGACGTAAGATTCGCCAGCTAGAAAATATTTCTAGAGAAAATGCTTGCTACTGACTTGCTGGTAGCTGAATTTCACTGCCGTCAACGGCTTCACCGTCAATGGGGTCTTCTTCCTCTAAGATTTCATCATCAGACAGAGGAATATCCCGCTCTTCGGCGTCCGATAACAGGGGCTGTACGTCTGAGCGCCCTGCCTCAAGCTGCTGAATTTCATACTGAGCATCGCGGTAACATCCCAGTCGTCCCTGATCTAGACACAGCTTCGCCGACTCTCGCAGGTCTGACAGACCCCCAGTGCGATCGCCCTGCCGCAGCCGAGCCACACCGCGGTCATAGTAGACCAACGCGTGGGATGGATTGAGGCGAATCGCTTGATTAAAATCTTCTACCGTTCCCTGAAGCTCACCCAACTCGTAGCGAGCCAGCCCACGGTTATAGAAGGGATCTGGATCCTCTGGTGCCAGCTGAATCGCCACATTAAAATCCTCGATCGCCGCCTGCAAATCCCCCAGTCGTCGCTGGGCTAAACCGCGATTTTGGTACGCCAACGCATAGTTAGGATTTAGCTGAATTGCCTGGGTAGCATCATCGATCGCCCCCTTCTGATCTTCCAGATTGGACTTGGACAAACTGCGGTTCAAAAACGCCACCGCCAACACCTTGACCTCATCGTTATTACCCCGCTGAATCGCCTTGTCGTACTCTGCGATCGCCGCTTTATCGTCCCCTAAATCCGCCTTCACAAGGCCGCGATTGAGATAGGGCGCCGGCAGCTTGGGATCATACTCCGTCGCCAAATCGTAATCCTCGATCGCCCCCTGCAAATCCCCCAGCAAATACCGCGCAGTCCCCCGCTGGAAATAAGCCTGGGCAAACTTAGGCCGCAACCGAATTGCCCGATCCAAATCTGCGATCGCCGACTGATAATCCCCGGCATCGTTGTACACCGATCCTCGCCGATACAGCGCATCGGGATTATTAGGCGAAAAATTAATCGCCTCTTCGTAGGCCTCCACCGCCCCCTTAAAATCTCCCGCCTCCAGACGCCCGTTACCCTGACCCACCCAGTACCAACTCTGCAACGGTCGCACCGCGATCATCAACCCAACAGTACCCACAACCACCGCCGCCGCAACCACCGCTGCCTTACGCTTATCGCGCATCCACGGCCAACGCCGCCGCAGCTTCGGCATCCAAGCAGCAGCAAACTTCTGCTTCGCCTTGCCCTCCCCTGGGCGGCTCGCCACTCTCCCCTGGCGGCTACTCAACCCTAGACCGCTGGTTCCGATACCAGAACTTGCCTCACTCATCAGCCCGTATAGGGTTTTGAGATCATTCAAAGCATCTTCTGCAGACTGGTAGCGCAAATCAAAATGGGGGCGAATCAAGCGGTCAATAAAATCGCCCAAAATCGGATCTACCGTTGCCACATCTCGCCACGGCGGTAGCTCTCCCACCCCTTGAAATTCCGCCAACCCGGCGCTAACAACCCCCTCTCGGCGATCGCCCCGAGTATTTTTCACACCATTCATCCCCTGAGCACTCAAGCGATCCTTCCCTGCCAGCCCATTATTCTGAAAAGGCTTACCCTGCCCATCACTGCCGTTCCTTGAGGACTGCCCCATGCTATTGCCATTGGCAGCGGCTAAATCATCCACGCTGATCTCACCAGATTTCTTCACATCCGGTGGCATCTTACCGAAGGGAAGATCTTGCCCAATAGCCCCTCTAAGCTGCGTCTCATCATTCCCCTGCTCAGCAGCCACACCCTTCCCAGAGTCCTTCTTTCCGCTGTTCTGTCGCCCCAAGGCCCGAAGCTCAACCGCCGTCCATCCAGTCAGCGCCTGCACACAAATCATCCCCACCGCGTAGAGATCGCTGTTGTAAAGGGGATTACCCTGGCGCTGCTCCGGTGACAGATAAGCTAAAACCCCAACATCAGTATCCTTAGGTGCTTCCGGCTGGGCCCGTGGGGAAGGGTTTGATATCTCCTGGATCAGCCCAAAATTAATCAGCACCAGCCGCCCATCATTGTCCCGTCGAACCATATTAGTGGGGCGAATATTGCGGTGAATTACCCCGTTGCCGTGGACATAGGTCAGCACCGTCAAAACATCGTAAAGCAGGCGAATTACAAAGTCGTCAGATAGCTTGCGCCCTGGTGACAGCTCCTGACTTAGAGGATGTCCGGTGATATATTCCTCAACGAAATAGAGCTGAGCTTCCTGCTCAAAGCAAGCAAGGAGCTGGGGGATACATTCGTGGTTGCCCAGCTTCTCAAGGGTCTCCGCCTTCTTCTTAAATAGAAGCTGCACAACCTGAAGAGCTTTGGGGTTACGGCTGGGAAATTGAAACTGCCGAACAATGCACTGGGGATAGCCGGGACGACGCATGTCAGCGGCCAGGTAAGTCTTGCCGAAGGATCCTGCTGATTGAGCCTCTACGATGCGATATCGCCGATCAAGAAGTTGACCAATCGAAAGGGAAGTCGTTGGTCCAGACTTAGGGCGCTGAGGCTTTTTCTTATCAGCGGCGTTGGAGTTGGAGTTGGCGTCGGGTTTCA
>JBCCTE010000268.1:0-5208 GCA_039198915.1 Cyanobacteria bacterium P01_D01_bin.73
GGTTTATTACTACCCTCCTGGTCGGAAACAATTTAATTAATAACTTTGCCGCGATTTTAACCAGCAATATTTTTGTAGTGTGGCTGGGGGAATCAGGGTTTGGTGTTGGAATTGCCACCGGTGCAATTACATTTCTGGTGTTGATATTTGGTGAAATTACGCCGAAGTCGATCGCCGTCACTAACACGATTCCGATTTTTAAGGTGATCGTTCGTCCGATTTATTTACTGTCGAATTTGCTCGACGCCCTCGGTATTGTGCGGCTGTTTGAAGGCATTGCCCAAACCGCGATTCGATTAGTTAGTCGCAACCAAACCCAGCCGACGGAAACCGTTAAGGATCTTCAGTTAATGATCGATATCCTTGGCGGTAAAGGGAAGCTGGATTTTGACCGGCGGCAGCTGATTAATAAGGCGTTAATGCTGGATCGATTGCAAGCGAAACAGGTGGTAAAACCGCGAATCGAAATGCAAACGATTCCCCATGAAGCCACCCTTGAAGCTGCTGTTAATTTATGCCTCGATACGGGTTATTCTCGCGTTCCTGTCCAGGAAGAATCGAAGGACAGCATCGTTGGCATTATTCGATTAAAGCGAGTTTTACAGGTGCTGCGGCGCTCGCAACAGGCAGGGGAAAATCGCGAGCAGGATTTGGTCACCACGGTGATGGAGCCGCCCACCTACGTGCCCGATACGAAGCGGCTGGCGGATTTGCTGAAGGAAATGCTGAAGGACCGGCTGCATATTGCGATCGTGGTGGATGAGTATGGCGGCACGGTGGGGCTGCTGACGTTGGAGGATATTTTGGAGGAGCTGGTGGGTGAAATTTATGACGAAAGCGACCGACCGGGGCGATCGCGATCGGCGTAGGTGCACCCATTTCGCGAGCTAAAAATTAAGGGCGTAACCCAGCGTAGTCAAGGGTTTGTAGCAATCTCCCAGATTTTTCGAAAAATGCTTTGACAGGGCTAAACAGTATGCTATTGTTATGTCCCGTGGACGGAATGGGTCGGTGCCCGAGTGGTTAATGGGGGTGGACTGTAAATCCACTAGCTATGCTTACGTTGGTTCGAATCCAACCCGGCCCATCGCCCACGGCAGTACAGCAGGTTTTAAGAAAGCTGTCGTAAATTTGCCCCCGTAGCTCAGTGGTAGAGCGCACCCTTGGTAAGGGTGAGGTCACGAGTTCAACTCTCGTCGGGGGCCCTGAAAAGCCACTGTTCAAGACTAGCAAGCGTAAGTCCTGAACAGTGGATCTCAACTACTTTTTGACCGTCTTTGTGCGTGACGACTTGGACTTCTTTTTGTCATCCTCGCTAGGCTGCGGCAACTCTTGTCTAGGGTGCTGAGCTAGCGCCTGCTTTAGATAGTGCCCAGTGTAGGATGTGGGGTGTTCGGCAACTTCTTCGGGAGTGCCGGTGACGATAATTTCTCCGCCGCGATCGCCCCCTTCCGGCCCCAGGTCAATAATCCAATCGGAGCAGCGAATAAAGTCTAAATTGTGCTCGATCGCCAGCACCGTATTGCCCTTATCCACAAGCCGCTGCACCACGTCCAACAACTTGTGAACGTCGTAGAACGATAGACCCGTCGTAGGCTCATCGATTAAGTAAATAGTCTTACCCGTCGCCCGTTTGGACAGTTCCGTAGCCAACTTCACCCGCTGAGCTTCACCACCAGAAAGGGTCGGCGCAGTTTGCCCCAGCTTGATATAGCCCAGTCCCACGTCCACCAAAGTCTGCAACCGCGCCGCCGCTTTGGGGATATTTTCAAATACGCCCACCGCCTCCGCCACGGGCATATCCAAAACCTCCGCAATGGAGTAGCCCTTGTATTTCACCTGCAACGTTTCCCGGTTATATCGCGCCCCTTTGCACACATCACACTGCACATAAACGTCGGGCAAGAAATTCATTTCGATAACATTAACGCCCTGTCCACCGCAGGCTTCGCATCGCCCGCCTTTGACGTTAAACGAGAATCTTCCAGCTTTATAACCCCGTGCTTTTGCTTCAATTGTTTTTGTAAAAACGTCTCGAATGGCATCAAAAGCGCCCGTATAAGTGGCGGGATTTGAGCGAGGAGTGCGTCCAATGGGAGACTGATCAATTACGATCGCCTTATCAATATGGGACAACCCTTTGATATCACCTAGCTCCTTAGGAAATGGAACTTTATAACCTAGATGGTGCTGTAAAGCCGGGTACAGTAACTCATTAATTAGAGTGGATTTTCCAGAGCCAGAAACGCCAGTTACACAGACAAATTTTCCTAGGGGAATTTCCACATCGACGTTATCTAAATTATTGCGATGGGCGTCGAGGAGTTTGATACCGAACTTTTTGCCGGGACGTCGTTCTGCTGGGGTAGCAATCGCCGATCTCCCAGATAAATAAGCCCCCGTCAGCGATTCTTCTGCGTCTAAGAGAGCATCCAAATCACCAATGGAAACAACATTTCCCCCGTGAATGCCCGCACCGGGACCAATATCCACCAGGTAGTCAGCAGCACGAATGGTGTCTTCGTCGTGCTCAACAACGATTAGGGTATTACCCAAATCTCGCAGTTTGGTCAGGGTATTTAAAAGACGATCATTATCTCGCTGGTGTAATCCAATACTGGGCTCATCCAGCACATATAAAACCCCTGTCAAGCCGGCACCAATTTGAGTCGCCAACCGAATTCGTTGGGCTTCTCCGCCAGATAACGTAGCGGCGGGCCTATCTAATGTTAAATAATCCAAGCCCACGTCCATTAGAAATTGCAAGCGGGACTCGATTTCTTGCAAGGCTAAATGACCAATTTGTTGCTGCCTTGACGACAATAAGCTGTTGGAATTTTCCAAGTCAGCGGTCAATTTAGCGGCGCTTCGTGGCTGTTGTCCCTGGGCGATCGCCCCCGCACCATTTGCCCCGTTCCCATTCACTGTAGGACTAACCCTGCTGCCGTCCCCGTGCCCTGTTAAATGGCGCACTTTCCCCAAACAATCCGCCACCGACGCTGCCGTTAAATCGGTGATTCCATAGGGGCCCATGCGAACCGCCAAAGATTCGGGTCGTAGGCGTTTTCCTCCACATACTTCGCAGGGATGATCTACCTGATAGGTTTCCAGTTTTTGCTTGTATTGTTCCGAGGTTGTGTCGCGATATTGTCGATCTAAAATACCTAGAATTCCGTCGAAGGTGCGCTCATAACCCCGTCGTTCCCGATAGCGAGAATCGGTCTCAATCCATATTTTTTCATCGCCGCTACCTTGCAGCAAAATATCTCGTTGCTTATCCGTTAGTGAACTCCAAGGGGTTTGAATTTCAAAGCCATAGGCTTGCCCAACACTGTGAAGTAAGGATAGGTAGTAGCTGTTATCTTTATCGGACCAGGGGGCGATCGCGGCATAGACAGGCAGCTTAGGATCAGGGATAACCAAATCCGGCGAAAAACGTTTTAAAAAGCCCAAGCCATGACAGTTGGGACAGGCACCGTAGGGAGAATTAAAGGAGAACAATCGCGGCGATAATTCTTCCATTACTGCGCCGTGCTCAGGACAGGCAAAGTTCTCGGAAAAAATGAGCTGCTTAGGTTTCGATTCTTCTTCGTTTTCTGTTTTAGGCTTGCCTGGATTATCTGACTTGTCTGCCGCTTCTGCTGATTTCTTTTCAACTAGATCAATAACAGCGATCCCTTCAGCATGCTTTAAACAGGTTTGTAACGAGTCAACTAATCGCTCTTGAATATCGTCTTTTTTAATCAGTCGATCAATGACGATTTCAATGTCGTGATTTTTGTTTTTTGGCAAATCAATGGAGTCACTAAGATCGTACATTTCTCCATTGATTCTGACCCTTGCAAAGCCTTCGGACACTAGGCTCGACAATAGCTTTTTATGGGTGCCGCGCTTGCCACGGACGACGGGAGCCAGGATTTGGAAGCGGGTGCGGTCGGGCAGCTCCATGATGCGATCGCACATTTCATCGATGCTTTGGGGAGCAATGGGGCGATCGCACTTGGGACAGTGGGGTTCGCCGGCTCGACCGTAGAGGAGGCGCAGGTAATCGTAGATTTCGGTGACGGTGCCGACGGTGGAGCGGGGGTTGTGGGAGGTGGATTTTTGGTCGATGGAGATGGCGGGGCTAAGCCCTTCGATCGCATCCACATCGGGTTTGTCGACTTGCCCCAAAAACTGGCGGGCGTATGCGCTTAGGGATTCCACATAGCGGCGCTGTCCCTCAGCAAAAATCGTGTCGAATGCCAAAGAGGACTTGCCTGAGCCGGATACACCAGTAAAGACAATCAGCTTGTCGCGCGGGATTTCAAGGTCAATATCCTTGAGGTTGTGCTGCCGTGCGCCTCGAATGCGGATGGTGTTGCGATCGCCATTCGAGTTGACTGGGGCTGATACTTTCGCTCCATTCTTCGCCGCCTTGCCGTTGGATTTCGACGGGGCAGATTTGGCGGACTTCCGAGAGGATGGGGCCATGGTTCAGCGAGCGCGCAAAGGGCAATGGGATAGTTGCAGAATAGCTTAACAATTGACCGCTATTCTTGCTGATTCCAAACCCTACTGGGGCAGCGCCGTAAAGGTCAGGGTGTAGTGGTAAAGCGCGACGGGCTTCTTTTTGGCGATCGCGTAGCTGGCGTCGCGGGGAGAGAGGTAGATGGCGGAGTATTGGTCAGCGGTGATGGGGAATTGCTCGTCGGGGTGATAGTGGTAGGCGTTAGTGGTTTCGACGGTGTTGAGGTAGACCGGGTCTTCGCCGGGCGTTTGAAAGGTTTGTTGAACGACTTCGGTGGCAATAAAGTCGGCGGCGCTGGGAGTTTCGCTGCCCCGCTCGACGACGTTGGAGACCAATTGGCGACCGCCTGCCAGGGTCACTAGCTGCTCGTTCGGCGTTGCCGGATCCGCTTCGACCTTGGTGACAAATTTTTCACCCAGGTAGGCTTCAGCAATTTGCTGACCGTTATAGGCGCGATCGGCCACGATGGTCGGAGTGTTGGACCGTCGCATTGCTCCTTTGCCCAACAGTCCCAGGGCAGGCAGAGATTGGCGGGGGATAAATTTCACCGCAAATTCAATGGACTGATCCACCAGCTCGCGGTTACCCTCGAAGCCCGGCGTCACGATATCCGGCGCTAGCGGAGCTTTTAGATCCACCAGGGTGCTGCTAATTTGCCAGTGCCCTGCCATCCATTCGGGATATTCCAAATCGCCCAC
>JBCCTE010000269.1:0-5208 GCA_039198915.1 Cyanobacteria bacterium P01_D01_bin.73
GGAAGAACGCTTGGTCTGGGAGCGCTAGGGACGTTTGTTCGCCGAGCTTCAGCCCAGATCAGCGCCGTATGTGTTTGAACCTTGGCTGATATTTGGCGATCGCCATGTCCCCTTCTGATCCTTCCTCCCCTAAATCGCAGCTTTCCGCCCTCAAGCCGTCAGACAAAGCGGGATTTGAGTTTGAGTTACAGGCAACCTGTTCCCATACCGGAGCACGGGCTGGCGTCTTTCATACTCCCCACGGGATTGTTGAAACGCCGCGATTCATGCCGGTGGGGACCCTCGCCAATGTCAAAACTCTGACGCCTGCCCAGGTGAAATCCACCGGGGCGCAGATGATTCTGTCGAACACTTACCATCTGCACCTACAGCCGGGGGAACATATTGTAGCTGGTGGCGGTGGGCTGCATAAATTTATGGGTTGGGATGGACCGATTCTGACCGACTCCGGTGGCTTCCAGGTGTTTAGCCTGAGTGAAATGCGCGAAATCTCTGATGATGGCGTGGTGTTTCGATCGCCCCATGACGGCAAGCTGATCAACTTTACGCCGGAGGAATCGATTCGGATTCAAAACACCCTGGGATCCGATGTGATTATGGCCTTTGACGAATGTCCGCCCTATCCCGCCAGTCGCGAAGAGGTGGAACGGGCGACCCAGCGCAGTTATGACTGGCTGCTGCGATGTATTGACGCCCATCAAAATCCCGACACTCAGGCGCTGTTTCCCATTGTGCAGGGCGGCACGTACCTGGATTTGCGATCGCAGGCGGCGGCTCAGCTCGCGGAACTGGATATGGTGGGGTACGCCGTGGGGGGCGTTAGCGTGGGGGAACCGCCGGAGCTGATTGAGAAAATTGTTAAGGCCACAACGCCGTTGCTGCCCGTAAACAAGCCACGATATTTGATGGGGGTCGGCACCTATCGGGAAATGGCTCAGGCGATCGCCTCGGGCATTGACCTGTTTGACTGCGTGATTCCCACCCGCTACGCCCGCCATGGAGCGGCGCTGGTGCAGGGAGAGCGCTGGAATATTAAAAACGCCCAGTTCCGGGAGGACTTTTCGCCCCTGGACGAGACCTGCTCCTGCTATACCTGCACTAACTTTAGCCGCGCCTATTTAGGGCATTTAATTCGTGCCAAAGAGCTGCTGGGCTACACCTTGTTGGCCATCCATAACGTTACCGAACTGGTGCGGTTTACCCGTGAAATTCGTGAGGCGATCCTAGCGGGAACTTTTGCCGACCAGTTTGCTCACTGGCTGGAGCGATCGCCCCAAGGCAGTAATGCTCAAAAATAGTAAGTCGCTTAATCAAGCAGCATAACCATGGCAAAGCAGCGTAAAAAATCAGACTTACCCACTAAGGTTTGTGTTGTATGTCAGCGACCGTTCACATGGCGAAAGAAATGGGAGCGCTGTTGGGATGAGGTTAAATACTGTTCAGACCGTTGTCGGCGGCGACGCAACAGCGTAGAAGAGAAACCATCGTAGAGTTGCAAAACTGTCATAGTGGCTAGGAACGTTGCAGCGCCAGAGTGGGAAGCTGACAAAGCCGTAGTTAGGTTTAACGCTACGGCAAACTCCGATGAGCTGCTACAGACGTCGATGGCAATTAATTTAGGAAAGTTAGCTGACCTCGACTGAATAGCGGCGAATAAAATAGCGGCGGGTAAAAGAGAAAGCTATCGTTGTACAGGCGATTAGGCTGCTTAAGTCAACTTTCCTCGAGCTAACTTGCACAGTTTTAAAAGCTGAGTTTTGGAGTCTGATGAATAAGGTCAACGAGGCTTTATCTATGGTCTTCGCTAGGGTTTAGCATCGTATTGCTCAGCTAAGTTAGGTCCTGATATCAAGACTGCAAGGCAAATGGCTTCTAAATAGCCTCAGGATTTAAATCGTTTTTTAGATAGTTTCTATGGCGTTGATGTTATCGGTATTGGCTGCGTTGTCCCTGGGGAAAGTAGGACCAGTTGTTCCCCAGGCGATCGCCCCTTCTCGCCCGGAGGTGGAGCCTATTGCAGCGGCGATCGCGGCATCAACGGCTAGCACTCCGCTACTCACCCCAGTCAGCGCCCCGGTAACTTCAGTGCGGCTTGCTGCTGCCGTGCCAAAAGGTGCAGGATTGAAGCCTGTCGGCCGCAAAACTGCCAGAAAAAGCGTCACCACGGCTCAGCGTCAGGCGACCCCGACGAAAAATACGGCAAATCCGAAGGTGCGACGGCGAGTGTTGCGCTTTGATCGCGAAATTCGTCCCCTTGCTGGAAGTTTGGATAAGGTGCCGGTTTTCAATAGCAATAGTCCGGAAGTGGTGCGCACGCCTGGTATTTTGCTGTCCACGTTCCCGCCTAAGGGGATGCGATCGCCCCGCGCCCATTTGAACTATGCCTTCCAGGGGCGGTTCGATATTTTCACCCACCACATCGCCCGGGCTGCCGCCACCGAGGAAGGGCGCACGCTGTTCCAGGGATTGATGGTGTACAATCCCGGTCCCGGTGAGGCGCGAATTCAAACTCTTGCTGCCGCTAGCTATGTCAGCCGTTTTGAAGCGCCCTTCCGGGATCTGCCGCCTTATATCGAAGATCCCCTGGGCACTATTTTTTCGGGGGCGGGCAGTCGGGTTGCTGCGGATATGTTGCGCGATCGCCGCCGGGGAATTTGGGATACGGATATTCGTTTGGGACCGCGCCAGGCAAAGATGGTGATGAATGCGCCGATTCCCGTAGGCAAAATTACGCCGTCGTCTAATACGCGATCAACTCTGATTCATATGCAGAGCGATCGCCCGATATATCTCGCAAGCTTAGCGATGTTTTCGCCTAAAGCCGCCGACGGTCGCGAAACCATCCCCTCCCTACGTCAATGGCAAATTCAGCTCGTCAACGGTTTTTTGGCGGGACCGCGCGATAAGCCGCCAAGCCCTTTAAATACAACAGGTCCACGATTTTTCTACGGACGTATTGCCGGCGTTTCCCAAGGATCACGGTGGGAAGCAACCTTGACCGATAACGGTAGCAGTAGCCTACAAATTCCGGGGAGTGGTCGCAGCTATTCTTACCCCATCAGCACTATCCCTCGAGGCACCCACGGCACCCAACAGGTGCACAGCGCTCCTATGCTGGCTCGATATAGTGACACGGCGCTGTTAGGTAACGGTAACTATGGCGTGCTCTATCGCCTGACATTTCCTCTGGTCAATCCCAGTCAGCAGAACCAACCGGTCAGTATTCTCTTCGAAACTCCGCTGAAAAGTGACAAGGGGGGCAGCGTCGAATTTTTAGATCCACCGGAGGATCGCGTGTTTTTCCGTGGACCGATTCGCCTGCGCTATCAAGACGATCGCGGTCAAGCTCAGGACCGGTTTATCCATGTAGTGCAGCATCGGGGCGAACAGGGCAAGCCGCTGGCGACGTTGAATATGCGACCGGGGGAACGGCGATCAGTCACCGTTGATCTGGTGTATCCGCCAGATGCTACGCCGCCTCAAGTATTAACGGTCCAAACTGGTTCCCAAAATCAGCCCCGTCCTTTTGTTCCTTCACTGTTACGGCGATAGGCACAAAAGCTGCGTCGTCAGGTTACTCGGGTAGCTGGTCCTGCAAAATATTTTTGATCGCCTGCAAAACCATTTCCGACTTTTCATCATTGAGGGCGTCGGCGTGGGGAGGAGCAAATCGGCCGGAATCATTATCAAAGTACTTCCCCGAAGCCGTTGCAAATTCATCAGACAACGCGGCACGAAATAGAATTTCTGCTCCGATTGAAAGATCCTTGCCCGCCATTCCGAATCCCTCTCTCACCATTTTGCTGCCCAGAAGTGAACCGGGATTAACGGAAACAACAATGGGACCGTTGTCCTGTAGTGATATAGCAAGGCTTCGAGACCACATCATAATTGCCAGTTTGCTTTGGGCATAGGCGGCAAAATCTTCAGTCAGTGGACGCTGACCGGTTAAGGCTTGCAGGTCAACGGGAGATTGGGCGGCGGAGGATACGTTGATCACTCGCCCGGTGTTGTCCATTAGCGGTAGCAGCTTCTGAGTGAGTAGGTACGGGGCGATCGCATTCACCACAAACCGAATATCCAGCCCGTCCTTTGTAACCGGCGTCGAAGTCTTGAGCACTCCAGCGTTGTTAATCAGCACATCCAACTGCCGATGTTTCGCGGCTACCGATGCCGCCAAAGTTTTAACTTCGGCGAGGTCGGACAGGTCTGCCACGTAAGTTTCAATCGTGCCCTGTGCTGCTAAATCTTCAGCAACTTTCGCCAGCTTGGCTGGGTTACGTCCGTGCAGCAGCACCTGATGTCCTTGGGCAACCAACAGCTTTGCGGTTTCTAGACCAATGCCATCGGTGGCTCCTGTCAGCAAAATTGTTTTGCCCATATCTCCTTCTAACCCTATGAACTAACTACATGAAATCTGGCAGTACATCGTCGGCAAGACGTTTGAGAGTGGTCTCTGTGTCCGCCTCGTTAAACCGCAAATTTAGGGCGACGTGATTGACCCCAATATTTTCCAGTGCTTTTAGGTGCGATCGCAGATGGTTACTACCCAACCGAAATCCCAAGTGAATTGGCTGCGGTCGTGCGGCGGGATCATCAGTTAAATCCACATACAGCGGCTGCATCACCGGCTTGGCAACATCGCCCGCAACCTCCACTCGCGATCGCCAGTCTCGAATAACCTGCTCTTGCAGAGGAATATGGCGTGGATAGGTAATCCAGCCGTTGCTATTCTCCGCAATCCACCCAGGATTTTGCCGACTGCTGCCAGTAATTAACAGGGGAAGTTGTCCAGAGACGGGCTTGGGCAGCATATCGATACCACCCGTCAACGTGCCGTGGGGATTATCCATGCTAGGGTAGCCAGTTCCCATTTGCCGGATGTATTCAAAGCTGGCGCGGAATCGATCGCCGCGATCGCCGAAGGACTGGTTCATAGCTGGATATTCATCTGGGCGATCGCCAGAAGCCACCCCCAGAATTAGTCGCCCGCCAGACAATACGTCAACGCTAGCCGCCGCCTTTGCCACATGGGCAGGATGGCGCAGGGGCAGGATAATGCTCGCCACCCCAAGGGCAATGTGCTGGGTTTGTCCCGCCAATAGTCCCAGGTAGACGAAGGGATCGTACATTTGCCCCGCGTCACCAAAGGACGGCACATTAAACGGCACATCCCGCAGCCAAACCGCCGCAAATCCCAGCTTCTCC
>JBCCTE010000270.1:0-5135 GCA_039198915.1 Cyanobacteria bacterium P01_D01_bin.73
GAAAACTAGCGTAAACCCGTTATCAATTCAAATTTTCTAATAGAAACTTGAATTCAACGTCTTGGAGTTGACGCCTTAGAGTTGGTTCTAAGTATTGACAAGGTATCGTCCAAGCATTAAAAGAGTTTGACTGAATTAATAAGCTATGCGCTCAAGATTCTGACAAGTATTCTGGCAAGAATTTTAAGGAAAATCCTCTTAAATTCACCCGCTACAGTAGCAGCTCTTTGCTGCTTAATTCAAGGTGATGGAATGTAACTGTCATGAAACTCATGAATCTATGGTTTTTGAGGGTTTAATCCTTGCGATCGCCCATAGGACAATAGAGTGTGTCATCTGTTTGCAGCAAAATCTTGATGGGGTGACGCGGGCATTTAGTTCCCTGGCGAAGGGAGAATAGGCGTATAGAACTTTTTGAGTTGATTTTCTGAGTTGATCAATTAAATGTTGCTGATACTGCTACTTTATGTGCCCCTTGTCCTGCCTTCTCAAGGGTTGTGGCTGAATCGAGGCTGCGGGGGCTATCTTCGGAAAAATGCGAACATTTTTTAATGACTTTTTTGCAAAGGCGGAGAGTGAAAAAAAGGTGGTTGTCACGCTTTTTAAGCGACTTTATTTCAGGAATCACTTGCTCAAGACACTAATTATTTTGCTTGGATGATGACTGCTCAGACGCTTAGATTTTGCTACTGACCCGGCAGTGATTAGGCGCCAGATCCTGGGAATCGCATGGCTTGATGTTTGACTGGTGCGGGCGATCGCAAAGCTCCACTCCGGAAAGCCCTACCGGAACAGGGGAAGGGGAAATAGGATAGGTAGTAACACTGAACTAGCCTTTGCCGGGGTCTTCGTTGGGGAATTTGCCTTTTTTGTCGCTATGAAAATTTCTCCAGGGACACAACTACTACTGGATATTGCCAATCAGAACCGACTTTGGATTGCTGGCACCATAGGCATTAGCTTTCTGAGCGGTGTTTTTAATGGGGTCAGCGTGGCTTTGCTGGTGCCTGTTTTGCTTGGTTTTGTCGGAGCTCAAGACGGTTTTGGCAGCGCACCGGGGGTTGTGGGTAGGGTTCTGGGAGTATTCAACAGCATCCCGGATGATCAACGATTGATGGTGATGTTGTCGGTCATCATTGGGGCGATCGTCCTGAAGAACCTGATGCAAATGCTCAACACGGCGGTGGGAGGGCATCTATCACGGCAACTGGTGAATGAGGCGACGTTCCGTGGATTGAACTTAGTGCTGAGGGTGGGAATCGACTTCTACAGCCAGGTAAAAACCGGGGATTTGATTCAGCGGCTGGGGTCGGAAAGTAGTGGTGCAGTGGGGACGATCAATACCATCGTGCAAATTTCGGCAACTGGAGTGACGCTGCTGACGTTTATGGGGGTGCTGGCGTCGATTTCTTGGCAGTTGACTCTGTTGGCAGTCCTTTTCGGTGGCTCCGTTGTTGTGGTCAATCGCTGGTTTGCGGTGACGGCGAAGGCGCTGGGGCGAAGGGCGATTTTGCTGGGGCGGCAATACACTAGCCAGTTAGTGGAAACGATCGCCGGAATTCGGCTAATCAAATCCACCAGCAATGAGGATCAGGAGTTTGATCGGCTGACGGGGACCATTTTGCAGAAGCAGCGGGTGGAGCTTCAATCCCAAGGATTTCGGTCGATGATTGCGTCGGTTAACGAGCTGATGGTGGTGGCGGCGCTGGTGTCCATTGTGGTTATTGGACAATGGATTTTTGCCAGCCAGGCGGAGGTATACGCGGCGATTTTGTTGACCTACCTGTTCCTGCTGTCGCGGGTGTTGGGGATGGTCACCACCTTGGGGAAGGCCCTAAATAATCTGGCGCTATGTACTGCGGCGGTGAATGCGCTGGTGAATTTATTGCGAACGGATAATAAGCACCAGGTGCCGAACGGTTCGGTGCCCTATCAAACTTTAGAAGATGCCATTCAATTTATTGACGTTGGATTTCACTATCCCACCCAGACAAAGCGTAAGACGCTGCAAAAGATTAATTTGACGATCGCCAAGGGGCAGACGGTGGCGTTGGTGGGTGCATCGGGAGCTGGTAAGACAACGATGACGGATTTGCTGACGCGATTTTATGACCCAGCCAAGGGAAAAATTTTGCTGGACGGGCGTGACCTGCGGGATCTGGATTTACCATCGCTGCACCGGGCAATGGGCATCGTCAGCCAGGACACGTTTTTGTTTAACGATACGGTTTGGAACAATATTGCCTATGCCTGTGCAGGGGCGACGGATGAGGCAGTGCGGGATGCGGCGCGGCGGGCGAATGCGGATGAGTTTATTAATGATTTGCCGGAGAAGTACGAGACGACTTTGGGCGATCGCGGGGTGCGGCTTTCGGGGGGACAGCAGCAGCGAATTGCGATCGCTCGGGCACTGCTGCGGGATCCCGACATCCTAGTTTTGGACGAAGCCACCAGCGCCTTGGATACGGTGTCAGAGCGGATGGTGCAGGATGCGTTGATGGAGCTAAGCCGTGGGCGGACGGTTTTGGTGATTGCCCACCGCCTGTCGACGGTCAAAAATGCTGACCAGATTGTGGTGATGGATAAGGGCAAAATTGTGGAGCAGGGCACCCACGGTGAGCTGTTGGCGCTTAATGGCAAGTACGCTCAGCTTTACACTATGCAGTTCACCGACAGCAATACACCGACGGCGATTCACTGTGAAAATGTTTTGGAGCAGGTGGTGCTGCAAGAGGCGTTTGCTCAAATGTCTCGGTGGCGGGCGATCGCGGGTGTCTCAGATGATCAAAAGAACGGCTCTGCCAAGAAGAATGGCTCTGGGAAAGGGAAGGGGGAGGATGCTTCTAGAAATGGCGCTGCTCAAAATGGGGCTATCTCGGTCAAATTGGGGGTAGAGGCAGAGCTGGAGCCGGATGAGCTTTTGAACTTTGCGAGGGCGGTGGTCAGCAGCGTTGATGTCAGCAGCATTATGGCGTTCACTTTAAATCAACTGCCGGCGCTGTATGCCACCAGCCGGGAAGGGGTTAAGTTCCAGCAGGAGCGGATTGATCAGGAGCTGCGGGAGACAATTCAGGAAAAGGTGTCGGAGGCGATCGCCCACCACAGTGCCAACCCTGATTTTGAGGTGACCCGCCAAAAGCTGGCGACCATTGGACCAGTAGGAAAAAGCGTGGGCGGCTCGGTGTTGGAGCGCCTGTCCTACGAAGTGCGAACCCACCTCAACACGCTTATTGGTGTGCTGACGCTGTTGTCGGATGATTTGGCGGACCGCAATGAGCGTCAGGAACTGTTGCAGGAGGCCTACGGGGCGTCGATGCAAATTTTAACGGTGTCGGAGCTGTTGCGAGAGACCCTGAAGCGTCGGCAGCTCACGTTGGATGGCAACGGAGCGCTGACTAGTATGCTGTCGGCGGACCAGCGGCGCACCATTGTTGTGGACAATGTGCAGCGTATGGAGGCGGTTGGGCGACTGGTGGATAAGTTGACCCAGGGGCTGGAGCAGTTGACGGACCAGCTTTTGGATGACCTGCTGCGGCGATCGCCCAGTATTTCCCGACGAATGATGGATGACGCGTTTGACAGTATGGGGGTGTCTCCGGAAACGCCGCTCTTCCAGGAAATTTATAGCAATGTGACGGCGCTCCTCAGTCAGATTGAGCATTTAGAAAAGGGTGCGATTGAGGCATAACGATGGGTAAGCGAGGCTGTTGACGGGCAATGCTGAATGAGCTGATTTCGGTGATTATCCCGGTGTTTAACGGGTCGCAAACACTGGCGGAAACGGTGCGATCGCTCCAAGCCCAGACGGATCAAAACTGGGAGGCAGTGATTGTCAACGATGGCTCGACGGATAATACCGAGGCGATCGCTCAGGATTTGGCGCAGCGGGATAGTCGGATCCGGTTGGTGTTTCAGGAAAATGCGGGGCAGGCGATCGCGCGCAACACTGGGCTGGCGGTGGCGCGGGGATCGCTGATTGCGTTTTTGGATGCGGACGATTGGTGGACGCTGGAGAAGCTGGCGGATCAGCGGCAGGCACTAGCCGACAATCCTGGAGCGGGCTTTGCCTACAGCTGGACGGATTATGTGGATGACCAGGATCAATTGCTCCATCCCGGTTTTCATACCGGTCCCAGCGGGCAGATTTTCTTGGAGTTGCTGGCGAATAATTTTATTGAGAATGGATCCAATCCCCTGGTGCGGCGATCGGCAATGAAGGCGGTGGGCGGCTTTGAGACGGGCTATATTCCGGCGGAGGATTGGGATATGTGGCTGAGGCTGGCGGCGCGGTTTGAGGCGATCGCCATCCCAGAACCCCAAATCCGCTATCGTGTTTCCGCCACCTCATCGTCCGCCAGCCTGCATCGGCTAGAACAAGCCTGCGTCCGAGTGCTGGAGCGCCATATCGACACCGCACCACCTCAGTTCGCCACCGCTGCCAGAGCCTTAAAACGCCCCGCCAAAGCCAGATTCTACAAAGGGCTAGCCTGCAAAGCCTTGACCGCAGGCGCTGCCAATCGTCAGCGAGGTTTAAACTCCGCCAGGCTGTTGGGGTTAGCCATAATCAATAAACCTCAGCTGTTGGGCGAGGTGAAGTTTCTGATAGTAATGGCGGTAAAGATTGGATTGATTTTGCTGCTTTCCGTTGGCGGAATGGAGCGATCGCGCCAGTGGCTAAGAGCTTTAAGAGCCTAGGTGCAGAATCCTAAACCTCTTCTAGTTCCAAATAACTGAAATGCTGCCGCCACTCCTCAAACTTCTGACTAAACCAATCAATATTTCTAGCAAGCGGAAGAATTCTCTCTAGCGTCTCTAAGTAATACGATCGCTGCTTTTTAGGTCTCGGATGTGTGTCTAATTTCTGAACATTACTAAGTCGATCTGCAAGCTTGATAGTAATCACATCCTCGGGCGCAGATACGAGTCGTTCAAAATATTCGTCCTTAATTTGTTGCTTGCTCATTCCTTCTCTAGGCGGCGACTTCGTTAGCCAATCGACCTTATTTGCAACGCCTTGCCCATACCGAGATTCAATTTCTCCAATGGAGCAGGTCGTGTCTTCAACAACGTCATGTAAAACCGCCGCCTGCAACATCTCCCTATCCGTAACGCCTGGTCCTTTAGATAAAATTTCA
>JBCCTE010000271.1:0-5132 GCA_039198915.1 Cyanobacteria bacterium P01_D01_bin.73
CGAAAAGCATTTTTGGACGCCAGAAATGGAAGTGGAATTGGTTTGCTATGGGCGGGTCTTGGAGGAGCGGCAGTTAGGGGCGATCGCTGAAGTATTAGAAGAAGTGCAATTGCAGCCGGTGAAGATGTTTTGTGATTTTGCTGAGACGGCGCAAGTGGCGATCGCGGCAGGCTACACCTTGAGCTACACCCCGTCGGATGAGGAGCCCAGCGAGGAGAGAGAAGAAGGAGAGATAGGGGCGATCGATGGGTTGTACTTGGATAAAAGCGTGCGATCGGGGGTGGAGATTAACTATCCCGGTTCGGTGATGGTGCGTGGCGATATCAACCCCGGCGGCGCAGTGATTGCCGGGGGCGACATTATCGTTTGGGGGCGACTGCGGGGAATTGCCCACGCCGGAGCCAACGGCAACTATCAAGCAACCATCCGAGCACTGCGCCTAGAAGCCACCCAAATCCGCATCGCTAGCCGCGCTGCCCGAGTCCCCCCCGCCGACGGTGAAACTCCCCAACCGGAGGTTGCCCATATCGACGGCAACACCATCCGCATTTCCTCTGCCTACGATTACGATAAAAAGGTAATTCCTAAACAACCACTACCCAAACTGTCCAAATCTTGAGCGTTTTAGAATTTTAGACAGGACTTAATCATGGGGTCTCTTACTGTTACAGAGCTATCTTTAGAGGCTTTTTTAAAACAGGAAAATATTGATGAATCTCCGGCATGGGAGTTAGTTAATGGAGCGTCATTGCAAAAGCCAATGCCCACAATTTTCCACAGCATTTTGCAAAAGCGACTGACAGCATTGATTGACAGTTTGGAAGGCGTTTATGAGGCATTTCTCGAATTGCGTTGCGTTCTATCAGAATGCTCAGTTGTGCCTGATATTGCAGTAGTAAAGCGCGATCGCCTTCCCAAAGAAAACGGACCATTTATCGGCGCACCAGATTGGGCAATTGAGATCCTATCGCCGGATCAAAGCACAACGCGACTGATCGAAAAACTACACGTTTGTATAAAAGAAGGAACGCAATTGGGATGGATTGTTGATCCAGCGGAGCAGGTGGTTATGGTTTTACTTCCGGGCGATCGCTTGATGTTGCAGCGGAGAGAGGAAAGCTTAATCGGCTTAAACGAATTGACTCTTGGATTGACAGGAGATCAACTATTTGCGTTCATCAACTAAGATAATTTTAAGTAATGAGAGAACACAAATCAGATCTGTTTGAGTACTCGACATGTTTATTTTTTAAAAATTTGGACTCAAAAAGAATATCTAAGATCAAAAAAATCGCAGGAGACTTTGGTCTAGATTTAGAGTTCTACAGCAATAGTTTAGAGTTTGACTACATAGGTCGAGATACGAATCGAAAAATTCTTCGGTTCCTCATTGAAATAGCTTCTGTTATTGTCGATTGTGAAGGTGAAGTTATGTGTGAAATTGAAAATAATTGTGGTGACAACTACTTTCAATTCTTCTCAATACAAGAAGGGAAACTATTCTGCCAAGAAGGAAAAATAGTACGAGAAAGCGTAGAAGAAGTAATTCTTTCAAGCTAGTTTTGAACTCGCCTTCTGAGAGCTAACACTCTATGTCCATGCCTATAAGCTTCGTTAATACCAATTCGATTTGGGCGGGTGTTTTCGTGGAAACTCTGGTGCGGTTGGGGTTGCGAATGGCGATCGCCTGCCCCGGATTCCGTTCGACACCACTGACGGTCGCTGTTGCTGGGCATCCAGAATTGGAGGCGATTCCTATGTTGGATGAGCGATCAGCGGCATTTTTTGCATTGGGAGTGGCGCGACAAACCCACCGACCGGTGATGTTAATCTGCTCTTCCGGGACGGCGGGGGCAAACTTTTTCCCAGCAGTTATCGAAGCGCGAGAAAGCGGGGTGCCGTTGATTGTGCTGACCGCCGATCGCCCGCCAGAGCTGCAAAACTGTGGCGCGGGGCAAGCCATTGATCAGGCGAAACTATACGGTGATTTTGCTGTTTGGTATCAGGGGTTGGCAGTGCCGGAGGCGGATTTAAACCAGCTTGCCTATCTGCGCCAGAGCATTGCCCAGGGCTATCGTCGCGCGATCGCCACTCCCGGTCCGGTGCATTTCAACCAGCCCTTTCGGGACCCGCTGCCGCCCATCCCCGACCCGCCCAACGGTTCAAAGTGCGATCGCCTCAGCAAAATCCTCGCCAATCCCGCCCCCTTCTTCGCCCACCTAGCGCCGCCACCGCCGCCCGTCCCATCGGTACAAATCCCCGAAGCGTGGCGATCGCCCATCCCGCGCGGAGTCATTGTCGCCGGTCCCGCCCAGCCGCAAAATCCTGAAAAATACTGCCAAGCAGTCACCACATTGTCCCAAAAGCTAGGCTGGCCAGTGCTTGCCGAGGGACTTTCTCCTATACGCAACTACGCCCACCTCAACCCAAACCTAATCACCACCTACGATCCCATCCTGCGCAATCGTGACCGGGCGATCGCCCTGCAAGCCGACGCGGTACTGCAAATCGGTCCTCTGCCCACCAGCAAGATTTTGCGCCAGTGGTTGTTGTATACCCAGGCGCGGCGGTGGTTTTTGGATGGCTCATCAGAGCGAGGCGATCGCAACCTAGACCCAGCCCACGGTCCCAGCCAACCGATTATGGGAACTGTCGAGGTGCTGGCGCAGTTTATGGAGGATTGGGAAGACGCGTCGAGCACTGACTACTGTCAGCAATGGTTGGCACTGGAAGGAAAAACTGTGGGAGCGATCGCCGATTTACTGCGCGATGAGCAGTTGCTAATCGAAAGCAAGATCTCCTGGCTGCTACCACAGATTTTGCCAAAAAACGTCAATCTTTTTATCAATAACAGCATGCCCGTTCGGGACATTGAATGGTTTTTGCCTCCTAATCAATCGCAGCTAAAACCATTCTTTAATCGCGGCGCAAACGGAATCGAGGGTACCCTTTCCACCGCCATGGGAATTGCCCACGCCAATCCCGAACAGCTCACGGTAATGCTAACGGGAGATTTGGCTTTGCTGTATGACACTAATGGCTTTTTGGGGCGATCGCACTTCAAGGGAAATCTGACTATTATTCTAGTCAACAATAACGGCGGTGGCATTTTTGAGATGCTGCCAATTTCGGAGTTTAATCCTCCCTTTGAAGAGTTCTTTGCTACTCCTCAAAACATAGACTTTGCCAAACTATCTCAAACCTATGACATTAGCTATCAGCGTATTGAAAACTGGGAAGAGTTAAAAGACGCTATTGCCATCAAATCTCCTGGCAACATACGCCTACTAGAAATTCCTACGCACAGGAAAAAGGACATTGCCTGGCGAAAGGAAACCTTTGAAAAGTTGAAGATTTAGGCATCGCCTTTAAAACTTTTCCAAACTTTTGGCGCGTAGAGCAGGAAGAGGATTGGCGATAAGAAAATCAACCATTTGATGCTTGCAAAGCCCAAGAAAAACAGATCTAGCTGCTCATATCCGGCGATATCAATATAAAAGCTGCGCTGAGCAGTAATCTCCCATTCCCCTGGGCTGCCCTCAACCTCTCGGAAAATTAACTCGTAATAGGGATAGTGATCGTTCTCAACCTGTCCCCCTTGTATACCAACAAAGGCAATGGGCTTGTCTTGGCGATCGCGCCCGAGGAAGACCATTCCCTCCCTTTGATCGTTACCTTCCCAGCCCGGCGATGGCTTTCGAACCATGCCAGTATCCATTAGTTTCTGATGCCATTTATTCAGCTCTCCCGTTCCTAAAAGGGAAGTTTCTGGAGTTAGGATCTTTCGCTGAGAAAGGTTGAGAAACGCTTGATTGTATAGGCAGGAATGGTCCCAAAATATATTCGACGCAGCCTTACAATAACTTTCAGCGTTTTCGAGGCTGGCGTCCCATGAATGATTTTCGCGGGCTTCTATTTTGAGCGTTTCAGTGCCTGGAATATAGGAATAGGCTTGTAGGTCTCCCCAGGTTTCTACCGTTGAAATCTCATCGACTTCTGCCAACATTGCCGGGCGCACTAGAAAATATCCCCAGTACCGGTAGGTTTCCCAGGTTCCTAGGGCGATCGCCGCTGTAATAACTAACAAGAACGGGTCTAGGACCCAGCGCCACCATGCAGCTTTTCTCGAGTCTGAACTGGAATCTTTGGCAGTCGAGGACAAGCTAGTCATTATCAAAAGGAGGAGAGTATTTACAGAGCGTCTTAACTTAGTTAGTTCCCCGTTTTCGCGCCCTAACTTCCTCGTCTGTGACAGTTTTTATTTTGTTTTCAGTGCTAATTAATTTCTAGTCTGTTCTAAGCTTTGAGCCGCTGCGATCGCCGCCTGTCCCAGCGATACGCCCCCATCTCCCATTGGCACTTCGCGGTGGAGCAAAACATCCAGCCCCTGTTTTTGCAATTGAGGTACTAGCAATTGCAGTAGCAATCGATTCTGGAAAACGCTGCCCGTTAGCGCGATGGTGCGAGACTGGGACATTGGAGATGGCTGTCGCGCCGTTGCCACCCATTGGGCTAAGCCTACTGCCAAACCACAGTGCAATTTTGCCGCGATGGTGGTGTGTGGGCGTTTGTGATGCAGGTCCATCATCAGAGCGGACCACATGGGGCTGGGATCAAGCTGCGAAAATGGGATCGGCGACGGCAGCTCAACCGAAGCGCTACACAGGGGAAATTCACAGCCTCTGTGGTTATGATTCGCGGGCGTGTTGATCGCCAAAACGGGAAACGGATAGGCTGCATCAACTGTTGAGAAGTTGCCCGAGAAACTGCCCGCAAAATTAATCGCTGGAAGGTAACGTTCTCTCGAGCCACGTTGCTCCTGTCCCCAACTTCCGTGGGCGATCGCCTCGATTACATCATCGGTCAACACTTCGCGGGCTAGGTCCTCTAGCATCAGCCGACGGTGGCGATCGCCCGACTGGGGCAAATCCAACAGCGACGCCACCTCCCCCAGCAGCCAACCACAGGACGACGTTAGGGGACGCCGATAAGCTGTCGCGCTTGACGCTGACGGTTTCGATGGGGTCAGCATCCACGGATGTCGTTGCGCCGCAAATCCCGACAGCTGCGGCACCGGCTTCAGACGCCCCAACCGCGTCATTTGCCCGTAGTTGCCCCACAGCAATTCCCCG
>JBCCTE010000272.1:0-5132 GCA_039198915.1 Cyanobacteria bacterium P01_D01_bin.73
GCAGAAAGGAGCTGTAGGCCCATTGCGCCAGGCTCTGGAACTCAGTTGATGAAATGAATGACAGCCCCTAGACACCACCAACACTATCCTCGGAGGACAGAGCCATTACTCTTGCAATTTCACCCCAATCCACCGCGTCTACTTCGGTGGGACCTGTCCTCGAGGTGGTCGGAGGACGTTCCCTAAGCGGCTGTTTACCGGTTTCTGGCGCAAAGAATTCTGCGCTGGTGCTGCTGGCGGCTTCGATTCTATGTTCTGATCAATGCCGCTTGCGCAATGTCCCTTCGCTAGTAGATGTGGCGCGAATGGCCCAGGTCCTTGAGGCGTTTGGGATTAAGGTTAAACGCCCGGAGCCCAATTGCTGGGAGTTGGATGGGTCGGCGATCGCCCATGCCCAGGCTCCCTATGAAATCGTTAGCAAACTACGGGCTAGCTTTTTTGCCATTGGTCCGTTGTTGGCGCGCTTGGGAACGGCTCGAGTGCCTTTGCCCGGTGGCTGTGCGATCGGCGCGCGTCCTGTGGAGCTTCATGTTCGGGGGCTGAAAGCATTAGGCGCTGACGTCCATATCGATGGAGGAATGGTCCACGCTGCGGTACCGGGGGGGCGCTTAAAAGGAGCCAAGATTTATTTGGACTATCCCAGCGTGGGCGCAACCGAAACGCTGATGATGGCGGCGACCTTGGCGGATGGCGAAACGGTGATTGAAAACGCCGCCCAGGAACCGGAAGTGGTGGACCTCGCCAACCTATGTCGGGCGATGGGGGCGCGCATCAAGGGGCAAGGAACGAATACGATCGTTATCGATGGAGTGGAGAAGCTCCATGGCACGGAGTATTCCACGATTCCAGACCGGATTGAGGCGGGAACGTTTTTGATTGCAGGGGCAATCACCCGATCCGAATTGTTGGTTGGTCCTGTGGTTCCTGACCATATGACGGCCGTGGTGGCGAAGCTGCGAGAGGTGGGCTGTCAGGTTCTGCTGGAGCAGGGTAACCATTTGCGAATTAAGCCGGGCGATCGCCTATTGCCCACCGACCTTGAAACCCTACCGTTCCCAGGCTTCCCAACGGATATGCAGCCCCAGTTTATGTCGCTGCTAACCCTAGCGGAGGGCAACAGCATCATTACAGAGACGGTCTTTGAAAATCGTCTGCGCCATGTTGGTGAGCTGTCTCGAATGGGCGCGGATATTCGAGTGAAGGGTTCAACGGCGATTATGGCTGGAGTGCCGTTCCTCTCGGGAGCCCCCGTGACGGCGACGGATTTGCGAGCATCGGCGGCGCTGATTCTAGCGGGACTTGCGGCCCGTGGTACCACCATTGTCCAGGAGCTGAAGCATTTGGACCGAGGCTACGAAAATATCGAGAAGAAGCTACAGGGCGTGGGTGCTGAGATTCGCCGCGTTGCTGCCCCCGATGGGCTGGCTGATGAAGGTGCATCGGACGCAGAGCCGCTAGCTCAGCAGGACAGTGAAGGTGCACAGGCTGGCGATCGCCCCCCCGTCTCCGTTAGCTAATATTTCCGCGCTATTACCCCAATTAACTTGCAGCCCCTGACGCCAACGGCATCGAGGGCTGCTTGTTTTTGGGGGCGGCACTCCGCACGAATTCAAAAAATTTGTCAGGATAGGTGTACGAAATGCGCAAAATTGCTCTCGACTTCGACGATTTGGCAATTCTGTCGCCACCTCCAGCACTCTTTGACACTGCCTTTCCGCGCTTTCTGAGGAGAACCAGCACCCGTGATCACGCAACTTATTGGTTTGAAAGCGGATGACTTCCGCCACCCCCTGGATCGGGAGTCAACCCGCGCCCTCAAGCAGTTGCCGGGGCTCGACATCATGGTGCGCAGCGTCCTGGGATCCGTTGCCGAGGAGTTTATGTACCTGGACAATATTGCGTCCAGCGTCAAGGTGGGTCCCGATCAACTGCCCGACATCAATCGCCTTAATGAAGACGCCTGCGCCACGCTGGATTTGGAGCCACCGGAGGTTTACGTGCGTCAACATCCGATGCCCAATGCTTACACCTTCGCCATGCGCGGTCAGCGGCCATTCATTGTGCTCCACACGTCCCTGATTGATTTGCTAGAGCCCGTGGAGGTGCAGGCAGTGATTGCCCACGAGCTGGGACATTTAAAGTGTGAGCATGGGGTGTATTTGACTCTGGCAAATTTGATGACGGCGGCGGCAAGTCAGGTGCCGATTTGGGGACGTTGGATGGCGGAGGGGTTGCAGGAGCGGCTGATGGAGTGGGTGCGCTGCGCGGAGTTTTCGTGCGATCGCGCGGCATTGCTAGCGACCCAGAATCCCACCGCCGTTGTGTCGGTGTTGATGAAACTGGCTGGGGGATCGCCAACGCTGGCGAAACAGCTTAACCCCGCAGCATTTTTACAGCAGGCTCGAGACTATGACGCGGCGGGGCGTTCAGAAACCGGCGCAATGCTAAAGCAAATGAAAACTGCCGGCTTGACCCATCCGGTCCCTGTGCTGAGGGCGAAGGAAATTGACAACTGGGCCAGCAGCCGTACCTATCAACAGATTCTGCGGCGATCGCGCCAGCTCCGCTAACGGCCGGGGCGGCGAACACCACGCCTCCGAAGAACTTGCCCGTATTTCTCGTGCACATTTTTGGCAAAGTGGGGTATATTAGCTAGGCGCTAGGAAACGCAGCGAAGCAACGAAGCAACGGCGGTTTCCGACTCTGAAAAAGCGCCAAATATCGGGCAAGTGGCGGAACGGTAGACGCACCACACTCAAAATGTGGCGCCTTCGGGCGTGAGAGTTCGAATCTCTCCTTGCCCATTCGAATCAACGAAAACAACGAAAAGCGACACGCAGCATCCATAAGCTGTCGAAGCTTTTTTAATTCCTATTGCCAACCGGAATCGCTTGATTCTGGGGAGCCGGAGCCTTGACAGTTTCAACGGGTCCTAAAGTCTCTAAACTCTCCAACTGAGCCAGCGCCTGATCTACCTGCGTATCTAAGTCGCTGTTGGTCCGCTTCTGTTGGCGATACCAGGCGATCGCCGCTGGTCGCCCTCGCTTTGCCGATAACAGCAGCGCCCCCCAAACCGTCACCAGTGGATCGCTGGAATCTACCCGCAGCTGAGTTTCAATTCGGGACCACAGCAACTCCCCGTGGCTCGACAACCCATTGACTAGCCCGCCGCGATCGCCACTGTCCTGCCAGCGATCCCAAGCCCGCTGCCACTGACCGTCTGCCAACGCAGCAATCACTGGATAGTGGCTGCCAGTGCGCTGGGAATCAGACTTCGCCTGCGCCACCATCGCGTGATAGTGAATCACATCGTACTGAGCCTGCAGACGCTGCTCCCAAACCGCCCCCTGACTGTCGGGCGATCGCTGCTGCTCCAGCTGGTCGTGTAACCGCGTCAAACTTTGGTGTGCCTGGGACCAAAGCTTGCCCTGCGCCAAATTCAGCGCCTGATTGTACAGCGGCAAATTAACCACCGACTCCCGCAGGGAAATGGGCGCCAGCGTCACCGGGTTCGGCTCAAAAGCCAGGTCGGTCACCTCATAAATACGGAAATCCGGATTCAGTGCCGTACTCGCGTCTACAATCAGCTCCGGCGCACCATCCCCAGTAATCTGGCTCCACCGAGGGAACTGACCGCCGGGACTATGCCACTGCAATAGCTCCGCCAAGTGCCCCGTTTCCGGGTTGTAGCGCAGCACCTTGCCATAGAGACTGGTGGCCTTACCGTGATGGTGGCGACCGCTCACCGTCAGCCAGTGTCCCCCCTCCGGCGCCGCCCGGTTGAGCTTGACGACCTGCCCCAATGGCAGTGGCTGATTAGACCCCTGGCGATCGCCCAAAGTCCACGGCGACAGAACAAAAGACTCCGCCGGTCCATCAATCTCTAGGCGCACCGTTTGACGGTAACGAGGCAGGCGATCGCCCTGCACCTGAGTTTTATCCAACCGATAAACCCGTAACTCGCGAATCTGGCGACACTGCCCCGCCTTCACCGAACAGGATTCCGCCAGCGCCAAAAACGGAATCAAGATATGCTCCTCATCTAGGCTGGTGATCTCCCCCAAACTGAACTGATACTGAGCCGCGATCGCCCGAATATCATCCAACGCCAGCAAATCTTGATCTGTCACCTGGCGCTTTTGCGGCAACAGCGGTCCTAACCACGCCATTGACTCTGGGCTCAAAATAGACGCCAGCCCAATCCAAGTCCCACCAACGACTCCCGCCAACGCTAGAAATAGAACCATAATCGCCGACGCCGACGCCAGCTTCACGCCGTTGCCCGAAGGCGATCGCTGTCCCCGTTGTCTATCTCTTATTACCCTCCCCGAAGTTTGAGGCGGACGGATTGTTGTCACAACAGGTCGCGATCGCCCCTGGGCCGCAGGCGTGGAGTAGGGCAAATCAGATCGAACGCCACGCGGTGACAACGAATTCAGGGGACGTGGGCCAGTCATAAAAAATCTTGCTGGAAAAAAGCCTTCCGACCTCGGTTATACCCTTACTTGCTAGGGTACGTCATCACTCCAACGCCACAGGTCTTGCCAGTCAAGGAGCAAATTTTTGGTCCTCGCCTTTGGTCCCTGCCCATGATTTCCTTCAAAGCGCTGAGGAGTAGCTTAGTATCTCAGCGTCAGTGGCGATCGCCCCTAAAACGCCACTAAAAATAAGCTCCCCAGTTCAGCTCTAATAGCCAAACAGGGGAGTCCCCAACAAAACGATCAAAAATAGCTAAAAATAGTTGCTAAGAGCAATCAAACATCTAGAGTTTCAGACCCGAGTCATTTCGCTCCTGACGAATAAACTCCTTGTAGAAATTTTCGCGAACCATCATTTGCCGGTACAACTCCACTAAGAAGTGGCGAGCTTGCTCACCATTGAGCTTATCAACTTGATCCTCAAAGGACCGAAGGGTGAACTTCTGCTCCAAAGATAAGTTCATAGCGTTTTCCATTTTACTCACCTCTTTTTTGGTGTAAGTAGTCACGGCGATGGAAGAAAAGCCTTGGAGTTATTTCAAAATCCTTGGCTCCCCTAGACTGCACAGCCCATTCCCTGAACAATGGGCTGGTAAACAATCCGCCTCGGGAGGTGCCCGACACACAGGCAGCCTTTCTGACTTTCGCCACAGA
>JBCCTE010000273.1:0-5122 GCA_039198915.1 Cyanobacteria bacterium P01_D01_bin.73
GCGCGGGTGGCTTTGCTGGGACCGGGGAAAAATTCGCCGATGCGCTTAAGGGTGGAGTAGAAGCAGGTTTTCGGCGCAAAGCTGAGGATGACCCGAGATTCGGCTCGGCTGGCTAGATGGGTCAACATTGCTTCCATCTCTTCGTCGGGATAGTGAATCAACACGTCCAGACAAATGACGCTGTCATAGCTGCCTTCGATCGCCTCCAGGTCTCGGGTTTCGAAGGTGGGCTGCTTTTCCAGCTCCAGCGCTTCCGAGCGGGCGATCGCTTCTCCCACCATTTTTTCTGAAATATCGCTGGCGAATACCGTCACCCCTTCCTGGGCGAGGGGAATTGCCAGTGCACCAACGCCGCAGCCCGCATCACAAACGGAGCGATCGTCCAGATTTGCGCCCGCTTCTTTGTCTTCCTCAAACCAGCCCAAAACCAGGTCAATGGTGCGCTGATGACCGGTGCGAATATCCAGCTGGACCTTATTGATATCGTCCCCTTCGCCGTAGATCCGTCGCCACCGGTCAAAGCCGGTGCTATTGAAATAGTCGCGGACAACGGTTTTGTCGTTGCTGTCTTGCGACTTTTCCGAGGAAACTTCTGGGGAATTGTCTTGAGACTCTTCCTTGGACTCAGGGGCAGGGGCAGTTGGGCTCACGGGACCTCTTTAGGGGGAATAAAAAAGGGGAAATAACATGGACACGCCGCTGGCGGTGCCGCTGGTCGTCACACATTGTAACGGCATGGCGTCAGAGTCCTTCGCCAGTTTGCAATTCCGTAAAAATCGCTGGCACGCAGATTAGCCTCGACTGATAATGCCGGACCATTGCACGGTTTTCGTGGCATCTCGGCGATAGGAAAAGAATTGCTCGGGCTCACTGTAGGTGCACTGTGGGGCGATCGCCAACTGCTCCGGTGCTAACCCCTGCTCCAGTAGCTGCAATAAATTCACGTGGCGCACATCCAATCGTGCCTTTCCCGGTTCCGGGTCGGGCTGCACTGGCGTTAATCCCTTCCACTGATCCGGCTGCGAATCCAGGGTAGCCAGCAACTGATCCGCCACCTCCTGGTGCACCTGATATACCGCGCCGCTAATGGCTGGTCCCAGGGCAACCCGCAAGGTGTCTAGCTTTGCCCCCTGGTCCAAGAGTCTGGCGATCGCCTTGGGGACAATTTTCTGCGCTGTTCCCCGCCAGCCTGCGTGAACTGCCGACACCAAGCCGGTGGTTAAATCTCCAATCAGCGCCGGGGTGCAATCTGCGGTGCAGACCCAAGCGGCTTGGTTTTCTGCCTCTGTCAGCACGCCGTCCGCTGGAGGATAAATCGCATCAGGAGCGGGGTCAGCGCTGGCAATTTCCGTGGGGGTTAGAACGCGATCGCCGTGGACCTGTTTTACCCGCAGCACCGTGGCGTTTTCTGCTAAGGCTGGGGTGAGTTCAGCGGGCGATCGCAATGCAAAATTTCGCGTAAAAAATCCGTGGGACCAGGGTGACAACAGCTCGCAGGTCAAATAGCTCGACCCTTCCCAAGACTGCCAAGCCCAGTTGACGCCCTTGGGAACGCTTAGCTCTGAACGCTCTGCGGAGAAAGAAGTTGTCATCGCCTGATTCCACAGCTACTTAGTACGGCTATCTAGATACTCGTAAGGTTCAGCCTATCGTGCAACCTGTGCCTGCGATTAGCTGAACCTTAGCTTTCATCCGTGTTGGTGCCTGCTGTTTATTTCAGGACTTCCACGCGGACTCGACCAATGCCCATGCTGCGCAAGCCAATCTGACCAGCAGCGGCGGAGGATAGGTCAATAATCCGACCCCGGATAAAGGGACCGCGATCATTAATGCGCACAATGGTCGAGCGCCCATTGGACAAATTCACCACCCGCACCCGAGTCCCAAAGGGAAGGTGACGGTGGGCGGCGGTCATGGCGTTTTGGTTATAGCGCTCACCGCTGGCGGTGCGACGACCGTGGAAATAACCGCCGTACCAGGATGCAATACCGAGCTGGGTGGACTGGACAACGCCGCCCACAACCTCGGGAGCCGGAGCCGGTGCAGCCACAGCCACTGCCGGGTTGCTCAATGCCCGAGAGCTGGTGTATTGAATGGGCTCAGCGCCAAAGACCAAGCGTCGTAGGCGGTTCGTGGTTTGCACCAGGTCCGCATTTAGATCGGCGGTGGGCTGAACTGCCGTGGTCCACTTATCCAAAGCAACCACGGGGCGATCGCCCGCAGTAATCCAATACTGCTCTTCCGTGTCGTCCCACTCGAGGCGAATATCTGCGCCGCTTTCGGTCTGCACTAGCTGACCGTAAAGATTCTCCAGCTTCTGGGCAACAATCTGCGCTCGCTCCATGGGCGCTGCGACGGAGGTGCTGTTTGAATCGTCGCTGTTCGCAGTCTCGTTTGCTGCCTCGGAAGCAGTTTCGCCAGTGGTGTCGTCGCTACTTGTCGACTCACCGGACAGGAATGTCAACACCGGGATGTCGCGTACGTAGAGGGTAACGGCGTCCTGATCGTCGACCTCGTGGGCGTAAACCTTAGTGATGGTAGGAGTCGCAATGGAAACGCTAGTCGCGGTCCGAGAGGTGCCCGATGCCGTGTTGCTGTCTAGCGCCTGAGCAGGGGCGGGAAGACTGGCGGACTCGGAAGGGGCTAGGCTCGGCTGCCACTGGGCAACACGAATCGCTGATGAGCCTTCGGAAGCACGGTTAACAACCTGACTTTCGGCGGGACCAACAGCCAATACGCTAACAATGGCTGTTGCGGTCGCCAAAGGCTTAAGCAATTTAAACGAACTCATATGTCTAGGGGGTAAACAGCAGGTGCAGTGGACGGATATTTCCCGCACCAGCTCCGAAGTTCTTTGCGCAAATGGCAAAATTCCTCGGACCTGACCTGGCGATCGCCTCAGCCTTAGCGCCTCGACCCTCAAAAGGGGCGTAACGTGGAGAGGAACCGCATCCAACGGAGCTGTTGAGTATGACCTTGGAATGGATTTGGACCTTCCTCGGTCAACAACAAACCCAGTGAGAACGCTTCAATCGACTCTAAAACAGACGCTCAAAAGATTCTTGAACTTCCGCTAAAACAGAGCTTTGACAGCGTTTCCTGCACGGTAAACGTGAAACAGAAGTTAACAATGTTTGGAGTCACCAAAGGCTATCACAGTCGCCCAGAAAAGCAAGGTGAATTTGCGGAATTCCATACATAGCAAGGGATTTCTCAGATTAATGATCCCCGCAAAAAACAGAAGGGAAATTTGATTGGTTGAGGGAAGTGATCGCGCAATGGCTCTTGCCCTCTGGGGAGTGTGGCGATCACTAAGGCGACAATAACTTCGAACCAAAATTGCTGATACTTGAAAATAACTTCGCCTTTTTTTAATGTTTCCAAAGAGAGATGATTATTTCTAATTGGACCAATCAGCATCGTTTAATATATCGAGGCAACTTGATATTTTAGGGAACCAAAAATGCGGTTTCTAGAATGCGTCGACTACCTGATTATTACGCCGGAGGACTGAGGGCTTATGGCCATAAGATTGCGGGCGATCAGTTGTTGGAGTGGTTGAAAAATAACAGGAAGCTGCGACAGAAATTTAGACAAACTTAGACAAATAGCTTAGGTATAGGAGGGTGTCGGTGGACTATCGCGAGGCTGGGGTTGATGTTGAGGCGGGACGGGCGTTTGTGGATCGGATCCGTGATCGCGTCCAGCGAACGTTTCGACCGGAGGTTTTGGGGGGCTTGGGCGGATTTGGCGGGTGCTTTGAAATTCCAGCGGGTTACACTCAGCCAGTTCTGGTGTCGGGCACGGACGGGGTGGGCACGAAGCTGAAGCTGGCCCATGCGATGGATCTCCACAACACCGTGGGCATTGACTTGGTGGCGATGTGTGTCAACGACGTGTTGACGTCTGGGGCGGAGCCGCTGTTTTTTCTGGATTACGTGGCGACGGGCAAGCTGCTGCCGGAGCAGTTGGCGGGGGTTGTGGATGGGATTGCTGCCGGATGTGAGGAGTCGGGATGTGCGCTGTTAGGGGGTGAGACGGCGGAGATGCCGGGGTTTTATGGACCGGGGGAGTACGACCTCGCAGGATTTTGCGTTGGGATTGTTGAGAAGTCGAAAATTCTGGACGGTTCGAAGGTGGCGGTGGGGGATGTGGCGATCGCCCTGCCCAGCTCTGGGGTTCACAGCAATGGATTTAGCCTGGTGCGAAAAATTGTCGCCGATGCCGGGCTGAGCTGGGGCGATCGCGTTGAGTCTTTGGGAGACGCGCCCCTGGGAGAAGTGCTGCTGACGCCGACGAATCTGTATGTCAAACCGATTTTGGCGCTGCTGAAGTCAGGGATTGACGTCCACAGCATGGCCCACGTTACGGGGGGCGGACTGCCGGAGAATTTGCCGCGATGTTTGCAAGCGGGACAGGGGTTCAAAATTCAAACCCAAAGCTGGCAGCCTCTAAGCGTGTTTGACTGGTTGGCGGGGACCGGAAAGGTGGAGCGCCAGGAAATGTTTAATACCTTTAATATGGGCGTCGGTTTTGTGGTGGTTGTCCCTGCGGCTTTTGTGGACAATACTTTGGCAACGTTGCGCCAGGAGAACACAGAGCCGTGGGTTATCGGTGAAGTGGTGGCGGGCGATCGCACCGTAGAACTGGTGTAGAGTTTCCGGCTTGATGTCCAAACAACGGCAGCTCCCAGCTATTCCTAACTGTGAACGCGGGGATGGTGGTGCAACGTCGATAGGATTTCGCTTTCCACAGTCGCCAGTTCATCTAGCCGCTGCCCAGCAATCTCCGCATCAAATTCCCGCCTTGCCAGTAGCCAGTAAGCTCCGTAATGCCGAGCCTCCGACGCCATTAAACCGCGATAAAATGCTGCTAATTTTGGCTCTGGACAGTGCTGTCCCAGGAGCCCCAGACGCTCATGGCTACGAGCCTCAATCAATCCCGCAACCAGCAGGCTGTCCAAAAAACGATGGGGATCCTGGCGACGAATCAGCGATCGCAGCCGACCGCCATAGGGGGGAGCCTTCGGAGCCCGCAGTTTAACGCCCCGCTTCCGCAGCCAGCGATTGACTTGTTCAAAATGCTCCAGCTCCTCCTGGGCGATCGCCGTTAGCGCCTTCAC